>CAYGQQ010000032.1:24928-30674 GCA_964352105.1 uncultured Rhodobacterales bacterium
CTTCCTCGTCCATGCCGCGTTGACGGCAGTAGAACAGCTGATCATCATCGACTTTTGACGTCGTCGCCTCATGCTCCACCCGCGATGAATTATTCTTCACCTCGATATAGGGGACCGTGTGGGCCCCGCATTTGTCACCGATCAGCAGGCTGTCACATTGGGTGTAATTGCGGCTGTCCTTTGCTTTCGGGTGCATGGAGACCAGACCGCGATAGGTGTTTTGCGCCTTGCCCGCCGAGATCCCCTTGGAGACGATCCGCGACTTGGTATTCTTGCCCAGATGCACCATTTTCGTGCCAGTATCGGCCTGTTGCATGTTGTTGGCAATCGCGATGGAGTAGAACTCCCCCTGGCTTTCATTGCCGCGCAGAATGCAGCTTGGATATTTCCACGTCACGGCAGAGCCGGTTTCCACCTGCGTCCACATCACCTTCGAGCGGTCGCCACGGCAATCGGCCCGTTTGGTCACGAAGTTATAGATACCGCCCACGCCGTTTTCGTCCCCGGGATACCAGTTCTGAACGGTGGAATACTTGATCTCCGCATCTTCCAGCGCGACCAGCTCGACCACGGCAGCATGTAACTGGTTGGTGTCGCGCATCGGGGCCGTGCAACCCTCAAGGTAGCTGACATAAGATCCCTTGTCGGCGATGATCAGCGTCCGCTCAAACTGGCCGGTGTTTTCGGCGTTGATGCGGAAATACGTGCTCAACTCCATCGGGCAGCGCACGCCCGGCGGCACATAAACGAAAGACCCGTCCGAGAACACGGCCGAATTCAGCGTCGCGAAGTAGTTATCCGTCACGGGCACGACAGAGCCTAGGTACTTTTTGACCAACTCAGGATGCTCGCGAATGGCCTCCGAGATAGAGCAGAAAATCACGCCGACTTTTTTCAACTCCGCCTGAAACGTCGTGCCCACGGAAACGGAATCAAACACCGCATCGACCGCCACTTTGCGTGGCTCATTGGACATCTCTTCGGCACCCTCAACGCCTGCAAGGATCAACTGCTCCTTCAGGGGAATGCCAAGCTTCTTGTAAGTTTCCAACAGCTTAGGATCAACATCGTCCAAGGATTTTGGCTTCTCCGCCATCGATTTAGGCGAGGCGTAATAATAGATGTCCTGATAGTCGATCTTGGGATAATTCACCATCGCCCACTCCGGCTCTGCCATCTTTTCCCAGCGCTCGAACGCCGCCAGACGCCAGTCGGTCATCCACTGCGGTTCCTCATTTTTCCCCGAAATCAGCCGCACGATATCAGGGTTCACGCCTTTCGGGGCGTAATCCATCTCGATGTCGGTTTCCCAGCCATATTTGTACTTGCCGCCCACCTCACGAACCGCATCAACGGTCTCCTGATCGACGCCTTCTTTGACTTCCGTCGTGTCCACTACAGACATGGCTTTCTCCCACATTTGAGGCCAACGCCTCGTCTCACTTCATCAAGCAGCTTTTGCCTGAAATTTCCGTTCTGCGGCCAGCCATGCATCGGCAAAGCGCAAAACCTGTTCTTCTGTCGTTTCCGGCCCCAAGGACACCCGGATGGCGCTTGAGGCTTCGGTCTCGTCAAAACCCATCGCCCGCAGCACGGTTGAGCTTTTCACCTTGCCGCTGGAGCACGCAGACCCGGCCGATATTGCAAATCCTGCCAGATCCATCTGCATCACTTGCGTGGCCCCACTCCAGCCAGGCGTCACGAAACACGAGGTGTTAGGCAACCGTTTGCTGCCACCTCCACCTAAAATAGTGTTCTTCGCCCCAGCCTCAATGGCCTTTTCTAGAATATTTCTAAGTTCCGCAACCCGTTCCCAAACCCCGTTGCTCAAATCCTTGAGCGCGGCTTGGGCGGCGGCTGCAAAACCGGCAATTCCAATAAGGTTTTCAGTGCCGGATCTGCGGCCCATTTCCTGTCCGCCACCTTTGATCTGCGCCTCAACGTCCAGACCTTGGCGCAGCATCAACAGACCCACACCTTTTGGCCCTCCAAGCTTGTGAGCAGAGGCCAGCGCCATCTGCGCGCCCGACCATGAAAACGTCACAGGCAGCTTTCCAAACCCTTGGGTCATATCGCTCAGTGCAAGTCCTTCAGGCATATCTTGCAAAACGCCGGTTTCGCTATTGGCAAGTTGCAAGGTGCTCACTTGCGGATCATCCACCTCGACAACGCCACCTGACGTCACAGCCAAACTGTCATCGCACCAAGCGCGCACTGCATCATGCTCAACCGCCGCACCATGCAAAACACGCCCAGCACAGGCCAAAGCCGCCGCCTCCGTGGCCGAAGCCGTGAACACCAGATCAGCACCAGACGCACCGAGCGCTTCTGAAATAGCCGCGCGTGATTTTTCCAACAAACCCGTCGCGGCCCGCCCCTCAGCATGCACCGAGGACGGATTGCCCAACACATCCATTGCCGCGATCATCGCCGCGCGCGCTTCCGGGCGCAAAGGCGTTGTCGCGTTATAGTCAAGGTAGACCCGCGACATCATATGCGCCTGCCTGCTTCTTTTTGGCAAAAATACCTAAACATTGTCGTCAACAACCTCAAACAACGTCGGAACAGCCGGGCACGGCGTCAGCTCATTCCCGATCACATCAGACAGTCGAGTTTGATGCAGAAAAACATAAACATGCGCGCTAAGGCTTTCCCAAAGCCGGTTGGTCATGCTCTGCGCCTTGGAGCCCGACAGCGCGCCTGAGGCCCCCGCCCCGGTATGCATGGCGCTGACCGTTTCATCGACGGCCTCCAGTATTTCCGAAACGCGGATTGCCTCCGGCAGCTTGGCCAGCTTGTAGCCGCCACCGGGTCCGCGCACAGACTCTACGATACCTGCCCGGCGCAGCTTCACAAACAGCTGCTCCAGATACGGCAAGGAGATATCCTGCCGTTTCGAAATTTCACCAAGCGAGACCAGCCCACGCCCTTGCTCTTGCGCCAGATCAGACAGCGCAACCATCGCGTAGCGGCCTTTTGTGCTTAGTTTCATAGCGCATATCCCGATTTACATTGACGCCTGTGAGCGCAGACCTTAACTCAGTCAGACCAAATCAATGGGCAATTTGCCCAACTTAGAATTATTCTAGATTACCTGAGTGATTGCGTCAAGTATAGACCACGTCAGGGATCACCAAAAGGACCGCGACGTATGCCCGAAGTGATTTTCCCCGGACCAGAAGGCCGCCTAGAGGGCCGCTACCATCCCCACAAAACCAAAGATGCCCCGATCGCGATCATCCTGCATCCGCATCCGCAATTTGGTGGGACGATGAACAACCGGGTCGTCTACAATCTGCATTACACCTTTTACAATATGGGTTTCAACGTGCTGCGCTTCAACTTCCGGGGCGTTGGCCGCAGCCAGGGCGAATATGATCAGGGCATCGGGGAGCTGTCGGACGCGGCCTCAGCGCTCGATTATCTGCAAACGATGAACCAGAACACCAAGCATTGCTGGGTCGCGGGCTTCTCATTTGGAGCCTGGATCGGCATGCAGTTATTGATGCGCCGGCCCGAGATTACCGGCTTCATCTCCGTCAGCCCGCCTGCGAATATGTATGATTTCTCATTCCTTGCCCCCTGCCCGTCGTCGGGTCTGGTGATCAACGGGCTTGGCGACCGTGTCGCCCCGCCTGCCGATACAGTCAACCTGGTCAACAAACTGCATGAACAAAAAGGCATCACCATTACCCATCAGGAAGTGGACGGTGCCGGGCACTTTTTTGAGGATGATCATATGGAGACGCTGACCGGCTCGGTCAAAAGCTATGTAAAGCGCCGCCTGACAGAAAACACGAGATAGTCATGAGTATCACCGAAGATCTGGCCGACGCCTTGGCGCGTGACGTAATCGCAGCCTCCGAAGAGATCGATGATGAAGAATTGGCGGCGCGGGTCGCGGAAGTGATCGGCGCATCATCAACCACGACACAAGAAGCTTTTTTGACTGCCATGCGGGTACGCCTTTCGGAAGCGCGTGCGCGAAAGTACCTGAAAGATCGCTTGGAAAAAGCTCGGGCCGAGAAAACCTGAACAGGAATTTTGCCCCGGATACCTTGACCTATGCCCGCAGCTTTTCGCCTTTTGGATCAAATGGCGGCTCCGCCAGGACAACGCCCCGATGCGGTTTGCCAAGGATCATCACGTCGACCGCTGTTCCCGCGGCCACGCCTTTCAAGAACCCCAAGGCCAGTGATTTTCCAACCGTGTAGCCATAGGTGCCGGAACTGACCCGGCCAACGGGTGTGCCGTCCGGCAAAAACACGGGCTCACCGCCAGTGGCATCGGCACCATCGACCTCAAGCACCTCCATGATGCAGAGCGTCTCGCGCGGGGTGTTGTCTTTCAGGGCAACATAGGCGGCTTTGTTGAGGAACTCTTTGTCCAGTTTGATCAACCGGTCCAAACCCACCTCCTGCGGCCAGTATTCCGGTGAATATTCCCGTGACCAACTGCCATAACCCTTCTCGACCCGCAACGACATCAGCGCGCGCGATCCAACGGGTCCTGCCCCGAAAGACTTTCCAGTCTCTAATAACGCATCATAAAGCCGGGACTGATCTTCGGTTTTGCAATGCAATTCCCACCCCAGATCGCCGGTGAAGGAGACGCGCAAGGCCACCAGATCGACACCTGCGAGCGTGACTTTCTGGGAGCGCATGAAAGGGAAGTCCTCGGTCGCGAGCGAGGCGTTTGTGAGCCGTTCCAGAATGGCGCGGCTGTCTGGGCCTGCGACATTGAAGCCGCACATAGCCTCTGTTTTGCTTTCAAAGCGGACCGTTTCTGGCCGCGGCACGGCATTGAAGAACCGCAGGTGATAGCGTTCCGCCATGCCTGAGCCGATGATCAGGAAATCCTCCTCACCCAGCTTGGTCACGGTGAAATCCCCCGCGATACCGCCACGCACACCGATCAAAGGCGTCAGGCAGGACCGACCGACGGCGCGCGGCATCGTGTTGGCAAAGACGGCGTTCAGCCACTTTTCTGCGCCCTCACCTGACACCGAATATTTCGCAAAATTGGAGATATCGATGATGCCCGCATGTTCACGCAGCATCTTGCATTCGCGGCCCACCGGCTCAAACCAGTTTTGCCGGGTGAAGCCATTGGTATCTGTCGTGCCGGGGGTGTCGGCGAACCACAAAGGATGCTCCCACCCGTAGTTCAGCCCAAAGACTGCACCAAGCTTCGATTGCGTCTCGTAGATCGGGCGAGTGCGCGCGGGGCGCCCGGCGGAACGCTCCTCATTCGGGAAATGGATGGAGAATCTGTTGGCATATTGATCGCCCACCTTCGCCTTGGTGAATTTCTTGTCGGCCCAAGCCCCAAACCGCGCCATATCCCAGGGGAACATGTCGAGATGCGGCTCGCCCGTGACAATCCATTCAGCGGTCAGACTGCCAAGCCCGCCGGACTGGGAAAACCCCGGAATAATCCCGTTGCAGCAGAAATAACCCTTCAGCTCCGGCACCGGTCCGAACAGAGCGTTCGCATCTGGCGACCAGATCATTGGGCCGTTGATCACGCGTTTAATGCCCGCGCTGCCCACCACCGGCACCCTCTCAATGGCGCGCATCATGTTGTCCTCTATTCGCTCCAGATCATCGGCAAAGAGCTCGTGACCAAAGCCTTGCGGCGTGCCGTCTTCCGCCCAGAAGCGCAGGTCTTTCTCATAGGCGCCGACCAGCAGGCCCTGACCTTCCTGACGCAGGTAATATTCGCCATCACGATCAGCCACAGATGG
>CAYGQQ010000033.1:0-30023 GCA_964352105.1 uncultured Rhodobacterales bacterium
GGCCGCGCCCGGCGGTGGCGCCCGAGGGCATGGTCATGGCGGCGGTCAGTGTCGGGACACTGAACAAGCCCCCACCAAAGCCGATCAGGCTGGCACCTGGAAAGAACAAATATGTTGAATTCATCGGCGCAGCGAAGATCACAGCACAGAACGCGATGACACCTGCCAGCAACCCACGTCCTGCCATCCGGTAAGGATCTGTTCCGGCCGAAAGCCACTTTGCGGCAAGCCCAAAGCCCACCAGCGCACCGGCGGCCCAAAGCGCGGTCAGGAAGGTTGTTGCACTGACAGACAGGCCGAGGATTTCGCCACCATAAGGCTCCAACAATACGTCTTGCATGTTGAACCCAAGCGTACCCAAAGCCACCACAGCAATAAGGCGGCCAGCCTGCCCACCTGCGGAATAATCAGCCCAGGCATCCCTGAATTTCGGACGGGGCGCGGCGCGTTCTTCGACGCTCATCGGAACGATCCGTTCCTGCTTCCAAAGCGCTACGGTGTTCAGCACGATTGTGACCACGGCGGTGGCTTGAACCACCTGGATCAGACGCGTGCCGCTGTAATTTTGCAGGAAATAGCCCACGATCACCGCAGACAGCCCCATGCCGATCAGGAACATGACGTACAGCAACGCCACAACCCTTGGACGGGTCTCATCATCCGCACGGTCAGCGGCCAGCGCAAGCCCGGCGGTTTGGGTCATATGCATCCCCAATCCGGTCATCAGAAACGCCAATGCAGCAAGAACTTCGCCCGCGAAAGGGACATCGTGGACGGTATCACCGGACAGAACCAGAAGGCTCATAGGCATGATGGCAAGACCTCCCATCTGCCAAAGCGTGCCAAACCAAAGGTAAGGGACGCGCTTCCAGCCAATGGCGGAGCGGTAGGTGTCAGACCGGAAGCCAAGAATGGCCCGGAACGGTGCAATGAGAACCGGTAAGGCGATCATCAATGCGACCAGAAACGCCGGCACCGACAGCTCCACGATCATCACCCGGTTGAGCGTACCAAGCAGCATCACCGCCGCCATCCCGACCGAAATCTGGAACAGGGACAAGCGCAGCAACTGACCCATCGGCAGATCGTCACTTGCCGCGTCCGAGAACGGCAGCATGTCGATCGTGAATTGAGTCAATGGGTGGCGCTCGTCGCTCATTTCAGCGCCTCCATCGAAAATTCCAATGCGGCCGAGTGGTAAAAGCCGGAATTAATCCGGCCCAATTCCCGCAAGGATCCTTTGGCCTTGGCTGCGCGGGCGGAATGCGCAATTCCCTGCACCGTATGCGGTACCATCACGGGTGACCGGTTGGAGCGTGGAAACAGCTTCCCGACCCGCCACATTGCCATCAGCATCTTGGTGCGTGGTGGTAAGGTGAAGATTGCCTTACTCCGGATTCGCGGGGCCAACTGCGCCAGAATAGACCCTATCTGGTCCGCCTCATAATAGATCAGGCTGTCCATGGCGACCATATGATCAAACAGGCCATACCGTGTGCTCAGCATGTCGCCCGATGCAAACTCAATGCGTGATTTCACAGTTGCGGGGCAGCGGTTTTCAGCGATCTTGATCAGCTCAGGCGAGATATCAACGGCCACGACATTCGCCCCGCGCGCCGCAAGTTCAAACGCCAAGGCACCGGTTCCGCATCCCGCGTCGAGAACCCTCAGACCGGTCATGTCGGCCGGAAACTGATCCAGGATCAGGTTGCGCATCTGATCCCGTCCGGCACGCACGGTCGCGCGAATCCCCGATACCGGCGCATCCGAGGTCAGCTGCTCCCAGGTACGGGTCGCGGTGCGGTCGAAGTAATCTTCGACCCGCTGGCGCGTTTGGACATATTTCGGATCAGCCGCGTACATCAATCAAATCCGAGCAATTCGAAGATTTCGCGGTCTGGAAGTGGCGCAGGGGCCAAGGGCTCCGTGCCGTTATAAAGGGTCTCTGCAAGGCGAATATACTCTTTGCGGACCTGAACGATGTCTTCCTCGTCCTCCATCTCAAACAGCGTTTTCTTCTTCAGACGGGACCGGCGGATCGCATCCAAATCAGGCATATGCGCGATCCGGTTGAAACCCACCGTTTTGCAATACCGGTCAACCTCGTCGGTATCTTTGGAGCGGTTGGCCACGCAGCCCGCGAGCCGGACGGAGTAGTTCTTCGATTTGGCCTGCACCGCCGCAATAATGCGGTTCATCGCATAGATAGAGTCGAAATCATTGGCCGTGACGATCAATGCGCGGTCGGCGTGCTGCAAAGGTGCGGCAAAGCCACCGCAGACAACATCGCCCAGCACATCAAAGATCACCACATCCGTATCTTCCAGCATATGGTGCTGCTTGAGCAGCTTGACGGTCTGGCCAACAACGTAGCCGCCGCAGCCCGTACCTGCAGGCGGGCCACCGGCCTCCACGCATTTAACACCATTGAAACCTTCGTAAACGAAGTCTTCTGGGCGCAATTCCTCGGCGTGGAAATCCACTTCCTTCAGCGTATCGATAACCGTCGGCACCAAAGTCCCGGTCAGGGTAAACGTGCTGTCATGTTTCGGATCGCAACCGATCTGCAAAACGCGGTGACCCAGCATGGAGAATGCGGCAGACAAGTTGGAAGACGTCGTCGATTTACCGATCCCGCCCTTGCCATAGACACTAAACACCTTCGCACCCTCGATCTTCATATCGGGTGTCTGGTGCACCTGAACGGAGCCTTCGCCGTCCTGGCCGTTTAGGTTTGGTACTTCGTCTCTGGGGCTCATGAGAGCCTCCTTTCCATTCTATTCCGGCTCATTCTGCCGCCACGCCAACGCCTTCCAGCGCGTCTTCCAATTCATCGGCCCCTGCTTGCAGGGCCGCCAAAGTCTCGTCATCTGGTTGCCAATAGTCACGCTCATGTGCCTCGATCAGCCGGTTCGCCATCCGCACAGAGGCCGCCGGGTTCAGATCGGCCAGACGCTTGCGCATCGCTTCATCCAGCACAAAGGTCTCCGAAAGGCGCTGGTAGACCCAAGGCTCCACCTCGCCCGTGGTTGCGGACCAACCCATCGTATTGGTGACATGCGCTTCGATCTGGCGAACACCTTCATGCCCGTGCTTCAAAAGCGCTTCATAAAATTTCGGGTTAAGCGACCGCGACCGTGTTTCCAACGCAACCTGATCTTGCAACGTGCGCACTTTGCCTTCGCCACGGGTCTGGTCGCCGATATAAACCGGTGCCGCCTTGCCCTTGGCGCGTTTCACAGCGCGGGAAATGCCGCCCAGCGTGTCAAAATAGTGATCAACCGTGGTGACGCCCAATTCCACCGATTCGAGATTCTGATAGGCCAAGTCCACGTCTTTCAACGCTTTTTGCAGCAACGCTGCATGCGCGGTTGGCTTTCCATTGCGCCCGTAAGCAAAGCTCTTGCGCGCCTCATAGGCGTCCGCCAACTCGTCCTCATCACCAAAGGCAGAGCTATCGACAAGTTGGTTTACATTGGACCCGTAAGCCCCTTCCGCGTTGGAAAAGACCCGCAAGGACGCGGTTTCCAGATCGACATCCATCTGCTCGGCATAGGCAAGCGCATGGGCGCGGATGAAGTTCAGCTCAAGCGGCTCATCAGCGGTGGCAGCCTTGTATGCAGCTTCGGCCAGCATCCGTGTCTGCAAAGGCAGAAGATCGCGGAAAATACCGGACAGGGTCATGATGACATCAATCCGGGGACGACCCAGCTGTTCCAGTGGCAGTAGATCCGCACCGCAAAGCCGTCCGAAATTGTCAAACCGCGGCACAGCCCCCATCAGCGCCATCGCCTGCGCAATCGGGCCACCGTCCGATTTGATATTGTCCGAACCCCAGAGAACCAACGCAACCGAGCGCGGTATGGATTTATGCGTTTCCAGCAGAAGTTGAGCCTGTTTCGCCCCGTCCTGCATCGCAAAAACTGTGGGCATCCGGAACGGATCGAACGCGTGGATGTTGCGCCCGGTGGGCAAAACATCGGCGGACCGGATCAGATCACCACCGGCAACCGGCGGCGTGAAGCCACCTTCCAGCGCGTGCATCAAACCGGTCAGTTCGTGATCTTCCTGCAGCAATTGATCGACTTTGCGCAGCGTCTCGTCATCTGCATCTACCATGACCCGCAGATATTCGGCCCGTGCCGCGTCATCGATCTTGCGACCAACTACATGCAGCCCGTCCGTGATCAAAGCATCTTCGCTTTCCAGCAGCTTCAACCACAGCTGATCAGGGTCTAACCCGCCCAAATCCACGGCGTCAGCTTGAACAGCAATCAACTCTTCCAGCTCCGCCCGGTCAGAGGCATCCGGCTGCATCATCCGCCACCGGCTTACGCTGTCTTTCAACTCCAAGAGCCCTTTATAGAGCCCGGCCGACGCCAAAGGCGGGGTCATATGCGTAACCGTGATCGCGTTTGAACGCCGCTTGGCAAGGCTCGCCTCGGACGGGTTGTTAGACGCATAAAGATAAACATTCGGCATCTCGCCGATCAGACGATCCGGCCAGTCCTGCCCGCTCAGCCCTGTTTGACGGCCCGGCATAAACTCAAGCGCACCATGCATTCCGAAATGCAAAAGAACATCCGCCTGAAGGTGGTTTTTCAACCACAAATAGAAGGTCGCAAACGCATGAGTTGGCGCAAATCCTTTTTCAAACAGAAGGCGCATCGGATCGCCCTCATATCCAAACGTGGGTTGAACCCCGACAAACACATTGCCGAACTCCGCGCCCAGAACAAAGACACCGCGCCCATCGGTTTGCACTTTGCCGGGCGCAGGGCCCCAAGCGCTTTCAATCTCGTCCAGCCACGGTGTTTGGGAAACGATCTGATCGGCAGGCACGTGGGCTGCGACATTCGCCTCGGTCCCGAATTGTTTTGCGTTGCCTTCGAGAACCGCATGGCGCAACGCCGCAACGCTGTCAGGCGGGGTCAGGCTGTAGCCCTCCGCCTTCATCCGGTGCAACGTATTGAAAAGGCTTTCAAAAACGCTCAGGTAGGCAGCAGTACCAACGGCTCCGGCATTCGGTGGGAACCCAAAAAGCACGATCCCGACCTTGCGATCCGCATTTTTCGCGCGCCGCAACCGCGCAAGTTTGATGGTTTTGGCCACAAGACTGTCAATGCGTTCCGGGCATGGAGCCATCGCCTTGGTGGTCGAGGTCTGCGCACATTTCAAAGCACATCCCTGACAGCCGTCGATACCGTGACGCCCGGCAAAAACCGTTGGGTTGGTTGCGCCGTCCAATTCCGGCAGCGCGATAAGCATCGTCGTCTCAACAGGCCCTAAACCGCCGGAACTTGCCCCCCATTGGCCCAATGTCTGGAACTCAAGCGGGTGCGCGGCAACATAAGGAACATCGAGCGCCTTGAGAATTTCGACCGCACCATCGCTGTCATTGTACGCGGGCCCACCCACCAGCGAGAAACCGGTCAGCGACACAAGCGCGTCCATTTTTCCGTGAAGGTAGGCCTCTATTGCGGGCCGGCCGTCCAAGCCACCAGCGAAGGCTGGGATCGCGCGGATATTTTGCGCCTCAAACGCGCGGATAACAGCGTCGTAATGCGCGGTATCTGAGGCAAGCACATAGCTGCGCAGCATCAACAGACCAACCGTGGCATCAGGATTTTTCGGACCCGGCAACTCAGCAATATCAGCGCAGATCCGGTCGGTAAGATCAGGGTGATAAAGCCCGACATCGGGATAATCCACCGGGGCTTCTGCCTCGATCTTGTTCCAGGCACTGACAGAACTGTAGCGCGAGACCAAAAAGCGGATCATCTGCTCCACATTGTCGTCAGAGCCGCCCAGCCAATATTGCATCGTCAGGAACCATGCCCGCAGGTCTTGCGCCTTGCCGGGGATGTATTTCAGGATCTTGGGCAGACGCCGCAGCATCTTCATCTGATCCTTGCCGCATTTCGGCGCGCTGGCTTTTGGGCGCAGCTTTTTCAGAAGCGCCATCGCCCCAGAGGCAGGCTTGGACATGTCCAGATCGCCCATCCGGGTCAATTTGACAATGTCGCCATCGGCCACCATGCCGATCATCGCATCGCAATGATCGCGGCGGGCGTCCAGCTCGTCCTTGATCGCCAGAATATGTTCTTCGATGAACAGAAGGCTCAGGATTATGATGTCGCCGTGGCGCACCGCATCTTTGGCGGCGTCCAGTGCAGATGCATCCTCTGCCCATTCCGACGCACAATGCACGGCGACCGTCAGGCCGGGAAAATCAGTCTCTAACCGGCCCAAAACCCGCGCGGCAGGACCCGCGCTATGGGCGTCCAGCGTCACGATGACGACGCGGTAGCCGGTATGATCGGTGCTATCGCGCATAGTGAGCTTTCGCTTCATAAAGTGTGTCGACACTGATCTCAGACACGCCGCGTTCGGTTGCAAATTTCTCCGTATTGCGGCGCGCTTTACCGCGTACAAAGAACGGGATTTTCTTCAGCTCTTTTTCAGCTTCCGCCAGCCAAACCACGACATCTCCGCCAGACAGTGCAGGCTCTGGTGCGGCTTCTTGTGGTGCATCCATCGGTTTTGGCGCATGGCCACCGTGATGACTTGGGCCTGCTGCGTCATGGAACTCAAAATCGTCGCGGAACATGTGGAGAAGATGTTCCTCCAGCCCCATGACAAGCGGGTGAACCCATGTATCAAAGATGACATTCGCGCCCTCAAACCCGACCTGAGGCGAATAGCGCGCCGGGAAATCCTGCACATGCACTGGCGCGGAAATGACCGCGCAGGGAATGCCCAATCGCTTGCCGATATGACGCTCCATCTGCGTGCCGAGGATCATCTCAGGTTGCAGGTCCTCGATGGTGCGCTCGACCTCCAGATAGTCATCGGTGATCAGCGCCTCAACACCGTAATCCTTTGCAAGCGCACGGATATCGCGGGCAAACTCACGGTTGTAGCACCCCATGCCCACGACTTCGAAGCCCATCTCGTCGCGGGCGATCCGCGCAGAGGCTTTCACATGGGTGGCGTCGCCAAAGAGGAATACCCGCTTGCCGGTCAGGTAAGTGCTGTCCACGGAGGCAGAGTACCAAGGCAGGCGCAAGCGGCTGTCATCCGGCGCGGCGTTCAGACCGGTGATTGCATTGACCTCAGCGATGAAATCGCGCGTGGCACCGACGCCGATGGGGACGATCTTGGTATAGGGCTGGGCGTAATCCCGCTCCAGATACCGGCAGGCGGCTTCGCAGGTTTCGGGATAGAGCATCACGTTGAAATGCGCAGCACCCAAGCGGGCAATGTCAGACGGCGTGGCGTCATAAGGAGCCACGACATTTACATCAATGCCCAATTCAAACAGCAGACCTGTCAGTTCTTCAATGTCGTCGCGGTGACGGAACCCCAAAGCGGTTGGACCAAGGATGTTGCACGACACGCGCGCAGTCCTCTCCGTCGGTTGCGAAAGGTGGCGCACGATCTGAAAGAATGTCTCATCTGCCCCGAAGTTTTCCTTGCGCTGGTAGCTGGGCAACTCCAGCGGGATCACCGGAATTTTCAACCCCATGGTTTCCGCCAGGCCGCCGGGATCGTCCTGAATCAGCTCAGCCGTGCAGGAGGCACCGACGATGATGGCTTCAGGTTCAAAGCGGTCAATTGCATCCTGGCAGGCGTCTTTGAACAAATGCGCTGTATCAGAGCCTAGATCGCGGGCTTGGAACGTTGTGTAGGTCACTGGCGGGCGGTGGTTGCGCCGTTCAATCATCGTAAACAAGAGGTCCGCATAGGTGTCGCCCTGCGGGGCGTGCAGAACGTAATGCAGGCCTTTCATCGCTGTCGCGACGCGCATTGCACCGACATGGGGCGGCCCTTCATATGTCCAGACGGTCAGCTTCATTGCTGAGCGCCCAACATGAGTATTTCTGGCAAGAAGAAGCTCATGACGTGGCCAGTTCGAGTTTGGCTTTACGCCGGATCGGGCGGGAGAAGAGGCCGGCAAGATCGCCAGCCTGTTCGTAGAAATGCACTGGTGTGAAGACCAACTCGATCGCCCATTTTGTGGACAAGCCTTCTGCTTCCAGCGGGTTGGCGAGGCCAAGGCCGCACACGGTCAGGTCAGGTCGCGCGGCGCGGCAGCGCGCCAGTTGTTTGTCGACATCCTGACCTTCGGAGATCGTGTCGGCTTGCAATAGCTCCATATCAGGGCCAACGACGCCTTTGTGAATATACGGCGCGCCGACTTCCAACGCGGTCATGCCGCATTCACGGGTGAGAAAGCGGGCTAATGGCAGCTCCAGCTGGCTGTCGGGGAAGAAGAAAATGGATTTTCCGTTAAGCTCTTCCGCCTGAGCCGCGATGGCTTTGCGAGCCCGCGCCCGGGGGGCAGCAGTGACCCGGTCAAAGGTATCTGCGTCGACACCAAACTGATCAGCCACCGCGCGCAGCCAGAGCGTGGTGCCTTCTTCGCCAAACGGGAACGGTGCCGGAATATGTGTGGCACCGCGACGGGTCAGAGCGGCAGCGGTTTCGCCAAGGAAAGGTTGAAGCAATGCAAATTTGGTGTTTGGCCCAATGGCGGGCATCGCATCCGCGCGCCCAGCGGGTAGAACGCTGATCCCGTCTAGCCCCATGCTGCGCAGCAGGCCGAGCGCCTGATCTTCGACCACGTCAGGCAGGGCACCGACCAATACCAGATTTGCCGCATCCGTTTCTGGCAGCACCGGTACCATCGCTTCAAGACAGGCGTCTTCGCCCTGGGTGAACGTCGTCTCGATGCCGGAGCCAGAGTAGTTCAGGACCCGCACATGGGGCGCGTGGACTTGGGTGAGCCGTTCTGCAGCCCGGCTGAGGTCGATCTTGATAACCTCGGACGGGCAAGAGCCCACAAGAAACAGCTGTTTGATATCCGGGCGACGCGCGAGAAGACGTTCCACTTCGCGGTCCAGCTCGTCATGGGCATCTGCCAGACCCGCCAAATCTTTTTCTTCGAGGATGGCGGTTCCAAACCGTGGCTCGGCAAAAATCATTACCCCTGCGGCAGATTGCAAAAGATGCGCACAGGTTCGCGAACCCACAACAAGGAAGAAGGCGTCCTGCATCTTGCGGTGCAGCCAGATGATTCCCGTCAGCCCGCAGAAGACCTCCCGCTGGCCACGCTCCTTGAGAATCGGCGCATCGATACAGCTGCCATTTGCAATTGGAGTGGCCTTGTTCATGCGCTTACTCCGGCTTGCAAACGCGCAGCTCTGAGCTTCAGCAGGAACTGAGCGGCGTTGATGATATAGGCCCCGTAGGCGGCCAGCGCGATCAGCATCTGTGTGCCTGCCTCAGCGCCCGAAAACAGCGCCCAAAGATAGGCCGTGTGCAGTGCGATCACGCCGAAGCTGAAGACGTCTTCCCAGAAGAAGGCCGGGGCAAGAAGATACTGACCGAAAACAACTTTTTCCCAGATCGCTCCGGTGATCATGATCACGTAGAGAAAGCCGGTTTTGACAAGAATAGAAGCGGTTGCTGCGGTGTAACCTTCGCCCGTTGACAGGTAGCGAAAAACGAGGGCGAGCGAGATGACAAAGACAAGAAACTGTAAAGGTGCCAAGACACCCTGGACAAAAGTCCAGCGCGTGTTGTCACGGCGTAAGCGTTGTTCAGCGGTATAAAGCTGTCGGGCCTGGGCTGGCTTGCCCATTCTATGCGCTCCTTCGATTCCCTCAGGTTTGAGGGCCTTCCTGTCGCAATCAGGCTATCGCCTTATCAAATCGAGTGTCAATTAAAAGTTACACAAGGAAAGTTGACACTTTTGCTGGATTTCGCGGTCTGAAGAATGGATTCCAGCCACAAACCACGGAATTTTTGGATTTCTTTGCCCGAGTTGCCGAAAGTGTCAGGATTTTTAGACACCAAAAAGGGCAATTTCTTTGACAAACTGCCCTAGGTAGTAAAGACTTCCCATAGTGTCCTGTCTGTCGCAGCCGCGAAAATTGATGGGCAAAGGAGACGACCCTGAAAGGTCTAGGAGATGGCGAAAGATTCCGGCTCCCCGGAAAACAAGCCCACACTATTCGAAGGCAAGGCGTTTGAGGCGCTTGCCAATCAAGCGCTTGCGCGGGTCATGCCAAGCAATGACCATAAATCAGAAGAAGAGTATCAGTATCGAATAACGATTTTGGCAGAGGCTGTTTTGGATGATGATCCGGCTGCCCGCCACCGAATTGTCGCTGAACTTCTGAATTCCGGTATCGCGAATTCAGATTTCATTTGCAGCTATGTCAGAGATACCTCGCGCTATTTGGGCGACCTCTGGGCAGGCAATCGCATCAGCTTTGTGGATGTGACAATTGGTGTGGCGCGCCTGCAGGAAACTGTGCGCAGTCTGCGGTCCCGCGACAGTTTGAAATTGGTTAGCAAGAACGGCCCCGAAATTCTGTTGATTGTCCCAAAGGATGAAGATCATTTGATCGGCGCGTTTGTGGCGACAGAGGAGTTCGAAAAGCTGGGCTGTTTCGTTCACTTGTCGATCGGACAATCGAGCCGGGAAATCGTTGATTTGGCAAAGCATCATAACTTCGACATGATCGGCATTTCAATTTCCAGCTCACGAACGATCAAATCCGCCACACGCATTATTGCCAGCTTACGAAAGAGCTTGCACAATAACACCCCTATTCTCGTTGGCGGTGGTGTGACGCTTTTGGGCGTTGATATTCGCGAAAAGACGAAGGCCGATCATGTAACCTCCGATCCAATGGACGCATTGGAATTCTGCAACCTCGCCTATGGCGAAAGGGCGCTATCTGCTATAGAAAACTAACAATGATATTTCGCGCGCTTTGTACACGGTGATAGCCTATGAACACGAGAGAGATAGATTTCTGGAATAACGCAGGTCAGCCGCAGGTTGCCCCTGAACATTTCAATGAGATCGTCGCGACCGCATCTGATATCGCAATTGTCATTGATGCGGACGGAATCGTGCAGACCGTTATCGTTAATCCGCTGAACCAAACCATTGGCCAGCTGGACCATTGGATCAATCGCGACCTCATGGACTTTCTGGCTGAGGACAGCCAGTCTCGCTTCAACGACCTGATCGCGGATTTCCGGGCAGGGACTGCGACGTTCACCTCTGCGGTTGAAATCAACCACTTTGACAACACGAATTGGGATTTCCCGATCCGCTATACATTCCATGCGACTGGCCGTGATGGATCGATCCTGATGCTTGGCCGTGACTTGCGCCCTATCGCGGAGTTGCAGCAACGTCTCGTCAAAGCGCAGCTGGCGCTGGAAAAAGACTACGAAAACCACCGTGATTTCGAGACCCGCTACCGGGTTCTTATGGAATCAACCCATGAATGCCTTGTGCTTGTGGATGCAGCGTCAGGGCGCATTGTCGATCTGAACGCGACAGCCGCGAAACTGCTTGGTTCTAACCAGAATACTTTGACCGGCCGAACCTTTTCGGATGAATTCAACAAAAACGGGACAGACGACTTTCTGGACCGTATGTCCGAAGCAGCAAGCCGGGATGGAACAACGTCGATCAAGGTCAATCTGGGCCGGTCTGATCGCGCTGTTGCGGTTTTCCCGACGCTGTTCCGCGCCGGTGGTGACCGCACTTTACTGTGCCGGCTGGAAACGGAATTTGGCAGCGACAAGAACACCGCAGAGCTGACGGATGACCTTGGCGCGTTGTTCAACAATGGCGCGGACAGCGTACTTTTCAGCGACGAGAAGGGCGTGATCCGCGCCGTAAACGATGCCTTCTTGAACCTGTGCAACGCGGCCCGCAGCACGGATGTGAAGAACCACAGCTTCTCAGAATTTCTGGCCCGTGGGCAGGTTGACCTGAAGGTGCTGCTCGAAAACGCCGCCCGCACCGGTCGGATGCGGATGTTCGCCACCAAGCTGGTGACAAAGCACGGCACGGAAATTCCGGTCGATATCTCCACGACCTATCTCCAAAACAACCCCGGTTTCGCATTTGTCATTCGCGATTCGTCCCGGAACGAGGTTCTGCGCGAGGCCCCCTCGAAGTCGAACGAAGACCAGATGAAGAGCGTCGTTGAACTTGTTGGCTCTTCCCCGCTGAAAGAGATCGTCTCCGCGACAACCGATGTCATCGAAAAGATCTGTATCGAAACGGCCGTGGAACTGACCGACAACAATCGCGTTGCGGCGGCTGAAATGCTGGGCCTGAGTCGCCAAAGCCTCTATGTGAAGCTGCGCAA
Organism: uncultured Rhodobacterales bacterium; assembly: GCA_964352105.1. Classification (GTDB taxonomy): domain Bacteria; phylum Pseudomonadota; class Alphaproteobacteria; order Rhodobacterales; family Rhodobacteraceae; genus Litoreibacter. Next base: position 12,189 of record CAYGQQ010000033.1, read on the forward strand.
ATACGGCCTGATCGACAAAGCCTGAGCCAAAACCTGCTCGAATATGAACTGCGAATGCATCGTGGTCAGCCCGCGTCGTTTTAACCGCGGGATAAGTCTTGCTGGAATCTCGATTGTATAGTTTACTTGACACATGAGTGTCAGCGAAAACTTACATGTCCGCACCTACCCGGAGCCGATGGCAGCCCTGCAACTGCTTAAACCCATCACGTGGTTTCCGCCGATGTGGGCCTATTTGTGCGGCATCGTCTCAAGCGGTGTCAGCCCAACTGGACATTTGGGTTTGATCTTGCTGGGCGTACTTCTTGCAGGCCCGGTCGTCTGCGGGATGAGCCAGGCGGCAAATGATTGGTGCGACCGCCATGTCGACGCGATTAACGAACCTTACCGCCCCATCCCCTCGGGCCGCATTCCAGGACGCTGGGGTCTTTATATCGCACTCGCCATGTCACTTCTGTCACTGGTTATCGGCTGGCAACTTGGCCCTTGGGGGTTTGCCGCAACCGTCGTAGGCGTCGCCGCTGCCTGGGCCTATTCCGCAGAACCCATTCGCCTCAAGAAATCCGGCTGGTGGGGGCCCGGACTGGTCGGGCTTTGCTATGAAGGACTGCCGTGGTTCACCGGGGCCGCAGTTCTGTCCGCAGGCGCTCCAAGCCTCCAGATCGTCACAATCGCCGCGCTTTATGCGATCGGCGCACACGGCATCATGACCCTCAACGATTTCAAAGCGCTGGAAGGGGATCGTCAGACCGGCGTGAATTCCCTGCCGGTCACGCTTGGACCTCGCCGCGCAGCGCAGGTTGCTTGCGCCGTTATGGCAATCCCGCAAGTGCTGGTAATCGCACTACTGACAATTTGGGACAAACCGCTCCACGCGCTTGGCGTCACTGGCGTACTCGCCGTGCAGCTTTGGGCCATGACCGTCCTGTTCAAAGACCCCAAAGGCAAAGCGCCTTGGTATAACGGCACCGGCGTCGCGCTTTATGTCTCCGGCATGATGATCGCAGCCTTCGCCCTACGGGGCTTGGCATGACGCTTGGCTGGCTGTCCATAATTCGGCTTGGCCTCGTGCAAATGGCACTGGGGGCGGTTGTCGTCCTGACAACCTCGACCCTGAACCGCCTGATGGTGGTGGAGCTGGCCCTGCCCGCTGTTTTGCCCGGTCTCTTGGTCGCGCTGCATTACGGCATTCAGATCACCCGCCCCAACTGGGGCTTCAAATCCGACGCGGGCGGCAGCCGCACCCGCTGGATCATCGGCGGGATGATCGCTTTGGCCATGGGTGGCTTCGGCGCAGCCCTCGGCGTTGTTCTGATAGAGACCGCCTTTACCCTCGGCCTTGCCACCTCCATCGCTGCCTATGCACTTATCGGCCTTGGTGTCGGCGCGTCCGGCACGTCGCTTCTGGCACTTCTGGCCACAGCAACCGCACCGCACAGGCGCGCAGCCGCAGCTACAATAACTTGGCTGATGATGATCGCAGGCATTGCTATCACCGCCGGAACCGTCGGCAGTTTCCTTGATCCGTACTCACCCGCATTGCTGCTGAAAATCGTGGCCATCGTCACCGTCGGCGCCGTGGTCCTGACCACCCTCGCCGTTGCCGGGATCGAACGGACCGTCACCATCGTCCAGCAAGACACCGACGAGACCCCCTTCCTGCAAGGCCTGTCCGAGGTCTGGTCAGAACCCAAAGCCCGCAATTTCACCATCTTCGTATTCTTGTCGATGACTGCCTATTTCATGCAGGAACTCATCCTGGAGCCCTACGCGGGCATCGTCTTCAACTTCACCCCCGGCCAATCCACCAGCCTGTCCGGTGCGCAAAACGGCGGCGTCTTTCTGGGTATGGTCACCGTTGGCATCTGCGCCACCGGCCTGAAACTCGGAGAGTTGAAGCACTGGGTCACCGCAGGTTGCCTGCTCAGCGCACTGGCCCTGTCGGGCCTTTGGGCCATTGGTCAAGCGGGACACGCCCATTTGATGACACCAATGACGATCTTCCTGGGCTTCGCAAACGGTGCCTTCGCTGTCGCCGCCATCGGGTCCATGATGCAATTGGCCGGCGTTGGCCGTGAACGCCGCACCGGGACCCGCATGGGCCTGTGGGGCGCGGCCCAAGCCGTCGCCGCGGGCTTCGGTGGGCTGATCGGTGCGGCAGCCGTTGATATCCTGCGCCGCTCGTTCACCGACACCGACGCGTTCGGATACGTTTTTCTGGCAGAAGGAGCCCTGTTTCTGATCGCCGCATATCTCGCCTTTCAAATCATCGAGAACCGGACAAGCCAGTCCGCGACCTCTTCACTTATTCCGGGGGAATAGCCATGCAATATGATGTCGTCGTTGTCGGAGGAGGCCCGTCCGGGGCCACCGCAGCCCAGGATCTCGCAGAAAAAGGCCACCGTGTCGCGATGCTCGACCGGGCCGGTCGGATCAAACCTTGCGGCGGCGCAATCCCGCCGCGCGCGGTCGCAGACTTTGCCATTCCCGAAAGCCAGATCGTCGCCAAGATCAACACGGCGCGGATGATCTCGCCCACCGCGCGCTCGGTCGATATCCCGATTGAAAACGGTTATGTCGGCATGGTCGACCGGGAGCATTTCGACGAATACTTGCGGGTCCGGGCCAAGAATGCCGGCGCGCATCGCTACACCGGAACCTTCCTGCGCATTGACCGCAGCGAAGGTGCAACCAAAGTCATCTACCGCGACAAGCTCTCCCGCAACGAGCTCGCGTTGGAAACCAAGCTGATCATCGGCGCAGACGGTGCCCGCTCCGACGTGGCCCGCGCCGAGGTGCCGGGTGGCGACACCATTCCCTACGTCATCGCCTATCATGAAATCATCGAGGCCCCCGAAGGCCCCTCCAAATACGACCCGACCCGCTGCGACGTGATCTATGACGGGGCGATATCTCCGGATTTCTACGGCTGGGTGTTCCCCCATGGCAAATCCGCCAGCGTCGGCATGGGCACCGGTATCGACGGGGTTGATCTGAAAGAGGCAACGCGCGCCTTGCGCGAAAGCTCCGGCCTTACGGGCTGTAAAACCATTCGCAAGGAGGGCGCACCGATCCCGCTCAAACCGCTGGACCGTTGGGACAATGGTCGCGATGTGGTTCTTGCAGGCGACGCGGCCGGCGTCGTGGCTCCCTCCTCGGGCGAGGGGATTTATTACGCGATGGAAGGCGGACGCCAAGCGGCCAACGCCGCAATGGCCTGCCTCGCCTCCGGACAAATCAAAGACCTCGCACTGGCCCGCAAGGTTTTCCTGAAAGAGCACGGACAGGTCTTCCGCGTTCTTGGCGCCATGCAAAACGCTTACTATAAGTCCGACGAACGTCGCGAACGTTTCGTCTCGCTCTGCCACGATGTCGACGTCCAACGGCTGACATTTGAGGCCTATATGAACAAGAAACTGGTGAAAGCGCGCCCCATGGCACACCTGAAAATCGGCATCAAAAACGTGGCCCACTTGCTGCGCCTTGTCCCGGCCGTCTCCTCATGAACATGGACCGCATGAATATGATCCCGGCCTGGGTCGACGGGACACTAGCGCCGGTTGAAAAGATGAAAGTGCACCGCGAAGGGCTGCGCCACAAAGCCGTGTCCGTCTTCGTCATGCACCACGACAAGGTCCTGATCCAACGCCGCGCGCTGTCAAAATATCACACGCCGGGCCTCTGGGCGAATACCTGCTGCACCCATCCCCTTTGGAACGAAGTCCCCGAGGTCTGCGCCATCCGCCGCCTGAACGAGGAACTTGGCATTACTGGCCTCTACCCCTCGTTCCGCGACCAGGTCGAATACCGCGCCGATGTCGGCGGCGGCATGATCGAGCATGAAGTTGTTGATATCTTCCTCGCCGAGGCAACGCCTGATCTCAAGCTGAACCTGAACCCTGATGAGGTGATGGAAACCCGCTGGATCAGCTTTTATGACCTCGCAGCCGAGATCACGCGCCACCCCGACAGGTTCACCGCCTGGCTGCAAATCTATCTCAATGAACATACCGAGCGGATCTTTGGAACGCTCGTTCAGGCCTGAAACCCGGCTTCTTTTTGGCCAAAATACCTCCGCCGGAGGCGTTTACGCCCGCAATCCGAACCGTCCGTCGACAACGCCAAATGTCTCCAGACATGTCGACACGATATCATCCGCTGTCATCGCAGCGTCGGCATACATATCCGCAGGGCTCGCCTGATCAATAAACCGGTCCGGTAAAGTCATGGTGCGGATTTTCAAGCCACGATCAAACCCACCCTCGGAGGCCAGCCATTCCAGAACATGCGCGCCGAACCCACCGCGCGAGCCTTGCTCCACCGTAACCAATGCGCCGTGATGGCGGATCAGCTGCTTGACCAGCATCTTGTCGAACGGTTTGGCAAACCGGGCATCAGCCACCGTGGCCTTGATCCCGCGTGCTTCCAGTTTTTCAGCCGCCAAAAGTGACTGATCCAGATGCGCGCCAAAGGACAGGATCGCCACATCAGACCCTTCGCGCACGATCCGGCCTTTGCCTATTTCCAAGGGTTGGCCGTATTCCGGCAGATCAACACCAACGCCTTCACCGCGCGGGAAACGGAACGCGATGGGCCCTGCATCATGCTCCACAGCTGTCGCCACCATATGCATCAGTTCAGCCTCGTCGGCCGCCGCCATCACGGTGAAGTTCGGCAATGCGGTCAGGTAGGAAATATCAAACGCCCCCGCATGTGTTGCCCCATCCGCCCCCACCAAACCAGCACGGTCAATTGCAAAGCGCACAGGCAGGTTCTGCAATGCTACATCATGAACAATCTGGTCATAGGCGCGTTGCAGGAATGTCGAATAAATCGCGCAGAACGGCTTCATCCCCGTCGCAGCCAATCCAGCGGCGAAAGTCACGGCGTGCTGCTCCGCAATGCCCACATCAAAGGTCCGCGCAGGGAACCTCTCTGCCATGAAATTCACACCGGTCCCCGACGGCATCGCAGCGGTTACAGCGACCACTTTCGCATCCCGCGCCGCTTCCTTGACCAGAGACGTTCCAAAGACCGAGGTATAGCTGGGCGCATTGCCCTTGGTTTTCTTCTGCGTTCCCGACACGACGTCAAACTTGGAAACCCCGTGATATTTGTCAGCCGACGTCTCCGCCGGCGCGTAGCCCTTGCCTTTCACGGTGCAGCAATGGATCAAAACCGGCCCCGTCGCCCGCGCTTTGGCAGAGCGTAACACCGGCAAAAGCTGCGACAAATCATGCCCGTCAATCGGGCCGATATAGGAAAAGCCCAGCTGCTCAAACAACGTCCCTTGCGGGTGCTGCGCTGTGACCAAGGACCGTGCCCGGCGCGCGCCGTCGCGCAAAGGTCCCGGCAATGTCGCCTCAAACCCTTCCGCCAGATCTTTCAGCAGCGGGAAAGGCGATCCTTCCGCATAAAGCCCCGACAGATAGGTCGACATCGCGCCCACGGGCGGGGCAATCGACATCTCATTGTCGTTGAGGATCACAAACATACGTCGACCCTCATGGCCTGCATTGTTGAGCGCCTCATAGGCCATGCCGGCACTGATCGACCCATCACCGATGACGGCAATCGCATCGCCCGTATTCATCCCCAGATCACGCGCCGTGGCAAAGCCCAAAGCCGCCGAAATGGAGGTGGAGCTATGCGCCGCGCCAAACGGGTCATATTCAGATTCACTACGTTTGGTGAAACCGCTCAGACCGCCCTTCTGGCGCAACGTGCGAATGCGGTCGCGGCGTTCAGTTAGAATTTTATGCGGGTAGCACTGATGCCCAACATCCCAGACCAGCTTGTCATGGGGCGTGTTGAACACGGCATGAAGCGCGACGCTCAACTCGACCACACCCAGCGATGACCCAAGATGGCCACCGGTTTCCGAAACCGCGGACACGACTTCCTCGCGCAGCTCATGCGAAAGCCTTGCCAGATCACTGTCGCTTAATGCTTTGAGATCCGCAGGACAGGCCACACGATCAAGGGTTGGGGTCTCAGGTCTGGACATGGCAGTTCTCCCGTAAATGCAAAACGCCATGCGAGGATTTAACCCCTCGCATGGCGTTTAATCTCCTGTAGCCAACAGGAAGGTTGCCGAAGGTCTCCCCCCGGCGATCAGGCCCAAGGAACAGGACCTGAATGGGGTGAGGGGGGCGTGATCCGCCACCTCTCTTACTCTTCGTATTCCGGCGGCTCGCTGGTCGCGAGCTCCGGCCAATCGCCGATCATGTTGAGGCCCTGATACGGCTGTTGGTAGCCTTTGTGACACGTCGCGCAGGCCAGCTTCGGCGCATCGCCATGCATTGGGCCAAGACGCTCTTCCGGCAGAACCTCCGCCAGCGGCACGATATATTCGTTGTTCAACTCCTGAACCATGCCGATCCCAAGGCTGGCCGTGCCCCATTGCGGCGTGACCTGCTCTGTGTCGTAGAACGCGCGCGAGTTGTGACAGAAGTTACAATTCACACCCAGCGAGTTGGAGAAATAATTCATCAACGCGTAGGTCCGCTCTGTGTGCTGAATGGTCCGGGTTTCGCCATCACCGGGTGAGCCCGCAACGCGGCTTTCCAGATCGTGAACCGTGATCTGCTCATAATCCAGCAGATACTTTTCCAACTGATCAGACGGCAATGACGTCGCCTGCGAAGTCGAGCTTGCACGGTTCTGAATAGCGCTCCAACCGGCCATATTGCTGTCCGGCAGCGGCGTGTTCTTGAACCAGATCTCCGAGGGTACATTCTGACCACGATGACAGGTTGAACAGTTCACACCGTTCTCACCATTTGCGTTGACATGGCCGTCCCAGTTTTCATTGATGTTCTGGGTCATCTCGATCATCCGGCGCGACACGACCTTCGTGTAAAGGTTGTCCTCCCCGTAAGTCTCAACATCGCCGTCGCCGTGGCAATAGGCGCAGCCCTGTTCCGGCGACACCCATTGCGTCATCGCAACCATCAGACGGTTGAAGTTATCCTCCGTCAGATCGCCCAGCACCTGAACATTCTGATAGATGTCCTTGGCCAGCGGATCGCCGGCTGAGGGCACAATCGGATCATCGGTGTAGTAGTCCTCAATCGTCGGATCACCTTCGCCCAGAATATACTTGAACTCCGGGATCGACATGCCAGTGCCACGCGGCCCCGTTTGGGTTGAGGCCGTCGCATAAGGCTGACCCACCGAGACGAAGAACGCCGCTGCAAAGACGGCAGAACCCACGATACCCACCAGAATGGCTGGCCCGAAGATATTCGTCGGGTTTTTCGCATTCCAGTCATCAAACCATTTGGGAAACATGCTCAGTTACCTCCGCCGTTATAGGCTTCATAGCCGTAGCTTCCGTCATAGGCCGGGGCAAAGTTATGCTCCTGCGCCCAGATGAACCAGTTGTCCACAACCGTGCCGGTCAGCAAAATCCCGATCCCGCCCGTGACAGGGGTCAGCACCGCAAACCACCAGGCCCATCGGTGAATACCTTCCATTGTCGCGTTGAACCCCATGGTCCAGCGCCAGAACAGACCCGCCCGCTCAGACGCGGTGCCCCGGTCAACGATCTGCTCCAACTCCCGGTCGCCTCCCTGACGGGTCACCGCCAGAATGGTCGCGCCATGCATCGCAAACAGCAGGACCGAGCCATAAAGGAACACGATCGAGAGACAGTGGAACGGGTTGTAATAAAGGTTGCCGTATCTAATGGAGAACGCCGTCGTCCAATCAAGATGCGGGAAGATGCCGTACGGCACAGCCTCCGACCACGACCCCATCAGGATCGGACGGAAGAGACCCAGCACAAGGAACAACCAGATCGCGCCCAGAAACGCCCAGGCCACGTGTTTGCCCATATTGTGCTGCTCGGCCAGCAGGTAGGTTCGAAGCCACCAACTGAGCACCGAAATCAGCAGAAAGAAGCTGGAGATGATGTACCAACCGCCATCGTTCAGCGGCGGCATGGTCAGACCATATTCCGGGCTTGGCGGCTCAAGCGCGAGCCAGAATAGCTGCCGGATGAACTCAGGAATATCCCAGCCCACTTGCGCCAGCATGTTGAGGCCAACGATGTTGAACCACAAAAGCCCCGTAGCCATCGAAATAACGCCGAAATAGCCCAGATATATTGGCCCAAGCTGTGCGTTACCAATCCAGCCAACAAGCGTTGAATAGCGCGGCGGAAATGCCCGCTCTGCCATCATGTTGTTGCCCTGGTCGTCCATCCCCCAATCGGGATTTCCCTGCACCTGAACTTGCGTGAAAATGTTTTGATACTCAATCATAGCTTATAACCCCACTTGGCTTGGCCAGATCGGCATCTCGAGCCACCAGTTCCACCATTCAGGCCACCCTTTGGTCCAGACCGGCCCAGAGATGATGATACAAACAGCAGAGAAGAAGACCGCGTTCAGCGCCAGCAGAAGTCCGACGCGGTGGATACCCAATGTGCCCACGGAATACCCGATGAAATCACGGAAGAAGGAATCTTCATGATCCGGCGTCTTCATGTCGTGGCCCTTGGGCGGGTTGGCCGCAGACAGGATCAACGCGCCGTGCAGTGCCAGAAACATTGTTGTCGTGAAGAACAGCGTCACCGCCAGCATATGCGCCGGGTTATAGTGGAAATGCAGATAGGCATAGCCTGTGTTTGAAACCCAATCGAGGTGGCTGAAGATCCCATACGGAAAGCCGTGACCCCAAGCACCCATCAGCAGTGGGCGGAACACCACCAGCGTGACATAGGCAAGGATCGCAAAGCTGAACGCGACAGGCACATGGTAGCCCATCCCCAGCTTGCGGCAGATCTCCACTTCCCGAAGCGCCCAACTGACAAAGGCACCCACGGCGCAGAATGTTATGATTTGCCAAAGCCCGCCTTCCATCAGCGGGGCCATTCCCAATCCGTATTTCAGATCAGGAGGCGCAATGTTGATCAACCACGGGTTGAACGTGCCTTGCTGCGACGCCCCCCACAGGATCAACAGCGTCCCCAGAGACGCGAAAAAGAGTGTCGTGACGCCGAAAAACCCCACAAAGAAGGGCCCGACCCAGAAATCGAACAGATCGCCACCGATCAGCGTTCCGCCTCGAACGCGATATTTTCTTTCGAAACTCAGCAATGCCATGCCTGTGTCTCCCTAATTGGCGGCCTTGATCGTCTTTCGGGTCTTAGCCGTCCCGCTACAGTTTTGGTTTGTTGCGGGCGGAGGTTTCGGGGGCCTCCGCCCGCAACTGTCGTTTTGGTCGTTTAAGTCTTCGCTCAGCCGCCGGCTGCGATCTCGAACCAGTTCAGGCCCGAGCTCAGCACGACGAGATGAATCATCGCGGCCAGCAGAAAGAGGAAGACGCCTTGTGCTACAAACACGCGGCGGGGATCGAAAACGAGCCAGATCTTGTAAAATTTAGCCATTTTTCAATCCTTTATCCGAACCAGGGACGCCAGATGTACGTCGCTATATGAGCAACGACAGCAACGGCTGTGAACAGCCAAAGCCCGCTCATATAGACGGCATGCAACTCTTGTGCCTGTTCGTCTGAAAGTCCTGTGAAGGACAGATTATCAGCCATGGTTTCCTCCGAAATTAGACTGACGCCGCGCCCCCCGCGGCCGGGTTATGTTGAGGGCTCATCCCCCATCACAATCCGTCACCCCGGGGGGGAGCGACAGATCAGGTATCCCGGATTTTACCCCGGGAATTGTCCCCAGCCCCGCACAAGGCAGGTCTGGTTCACTGATCCTGTTGTCTCCCCAACAGAATTATGTCGGACGGGTGTTCAGACCGTCCTTGGTTGACCGCGAACAACCGGTCACCAGCCTCGTTTCTCAGGCAGAGAAAATCATCGGCGTGATGATCGATGCTTGGGTCCAGGCCCGTTTGATGGGCCCTTTTCGTGATGCATTGCCGTTTTTCAGGACCGACAGGGCCCAGGTCAGGCAAGACAATGGCAAGGTCGCAACAAAGATGATCGCGAAATAGACCGCGAATTCAGTCTTTGGCGCTTTCTTCGAAGGGACTTCATAGTCGAACCCCCCCGATGTATGGTCGCTCATTTCTTTACTCCCTCTTTCGTCTCAAAGCCCGCAGGCGCAAAGGCCGCGATGGTTTCTTTCACGACCCGTTCGTCGCCTTGGCTCAGCGCTGTGGCTTCCGCCTTGTCGCGCAATGTTTTCGCGGCAGAGATACGGGTCAAAACGGGATGCTCTTCCACGATCCGGTCCAAAAGACGCTGTGCGTCCTCGTCCCATGGGAAATCACGGCGTAAACTCGTGGGCGTGGCTTCCGCGGCATCCATTTCGCTGCCCAAAGGCAGAATATGAAACAGCGCATCAAACAGACTGTTGCAAACCTCCTGCACCAGATAGGTGGCACCCGCGTAGCCCATAAACGGCGTCCCGGTCGCGCGTCTGATCGCGGCACCCGGAAAGCTTGCCGGAATAAACGCAGGGCTTGGCCCGAAGCCCGCTTTCAGCTCCGCCAAATACATCTTCTCATTGATCGATCCGAAAACGACCAATGGCCGTTTGGACCCCATCAAGGCCCGCACTTCCTCATTATTGGTCTTCTTGCCCCGCGTCCGCGCCACCGCAAACGCACAGGGCAATCCCATATCGTTCTCAAGGAAATTGCGGATACCGCGGGCATAGGTCTCATTAGCGACAATCGCAAAACTGGCCGTCGCAAAGAAATCCTGCGTGACCGAGCGCCACAGATCCCAAACCGGTTTGATCGTCGAATGTTTCTCCCGCTCAATGAACGGTTCCGGGTCAAGACCCAGAAGTTCACCGAGCTTTCGGAGGAATTTTGTCGTGGAATCGATCCCCACAGGCGCTTGTAGGTAAGGCTTGCCCAGCACCTCACAAAGCCCGCGCCCAAACTCGCGATACATGCAGACATTCACATCCGCATTTACCAGATTGCGCATCTCAGCCACATGGGAGCCAAGCGGCATCACCATATTCACATCCGCGCCAATGCCTTCGACAAGACGCCGAATTTCCGCCAGATCAGACGGCATGTTGAACGTGCCATACATCGGCCCAAGAATATTGACCCGAGGTGCGGCCCCCTCTTCGCGCTTGGCCTCGCGCGGCATCCGACCTTTGGTCATGCCAAATTCCGTGAAAATCCACGTCATCGCCCGGTCCGCACTCTCCCATTGATCCTCATCAATGGTGCGCGGCAGAAAGCGCTGAATATTGGTCCCTTGCGGCGTCACACCACCGCCGATCATCTCGGCAATAGACCCAGTGACAACAACAGCTGGCAACGCCGGGTCCAACGTCCCCCAAGCGCGCTTCATCGCCTCTTCCGTGCCTGCACCCATCTCACCTTCACCAAGACCAGTTACCACAATCGGCAACTCATGCGGCGGCAAGGCATCGGTGTAATGCAAAACGGACGTCACTGGCAGGTTCTCACAGCCAACCGGCCCATCGATGACAACCTGCAGGCCTTTCGTGGCGCAAAACGCGTAAACCGCGCCCCAATACCCGCCCGCTCTGTCGTGATCTTGAATCAGCATGGGGACCCTCCCCACTGCTTCTTCTTGCCCAAATACCTCCGGGGGTCTGGGGGCTGGCCCCCAGTCTTTTCGCATGAACCAACAAGCATGCGGCCACGAATAGAACCACGGTGCGGCAACGCGCATCTAAATGCGCTGCCTGCCGCCAGTGGCGATTTATCTTGATAAATCACCACTAAATCATCTCCGCGGCTTTGGCGGCACGGGCTTGCTTCTCAAGCTTCTTGAGGTTCTGCGCCCGGAAGTCTTCGCGCACATTCGGCGTGCCTTCCCAGACACCAGCTGTGTCACCAGAGCCGACACCCTCAAAAAACTCCCGCATACTGTCCATGCGACCCTTATTGGCAATTGCCGCGTTCACAACCTGCGCCAAAGACCCGGCCCCGGCCGCGCCCATCAAAGGACGCGCAGAGATCAGGTTGGTGAAATAGAGGCTGGGAATGCCAAGCTCTTTGGCTTTTTGCACGACCGGAGTTGTCCCGATCGCCAGATCAGGTTTCACACCTTCCATCGCCGCGCAATCATCTTCCAATGACGCGCGGTAAACGACCTTCACGCCTTTGCTTTCCAACCAGTCCGCATCCGCAGAAGACCACGGAGTTTTCGGGCACGCGGTCCCGACATAAGGCACAGTCGCACCACTTTCGATCAGGAGACGGGCGACCAGTAACTCGCTGCCTTCATAGCCCGACAGTGTGATCGTTCCTTTGATTGGTGTGGCCGCAAGCGCAGACGAAATCGCCGGGAGAGACGCATTCTGTGCGGCAGCCACACCTTTGTCAGAGAGACCGAACGCGTCTCCCAGACCTCTAAGCCATGCCGCGGTTCCGTCTCTCCCCACAGGAGCCGACCCAATGATGGGCCGTCCGGCGGCTTCAAACTCGCGGATGGATGCCGTGTAGAATGGATGAATTGCAGCCACGGCCCCGCAATCCAATGCTGAATACAACTCGCGCCATTCGCGGCACGGAACGACCGGCCCAGCGGCCAGCCCCAAGGGTTCGATCAATTGGCCAATGCTCATCGGGTCGGCCGGGAACATCTCACCCAACATGGTCAAGGTAGGCCGGTCAGATTTGCCACCAACCGGAGCAGCAACCGGGCCTGCCTCAACCTCTTTGCGGGCGTAGTTCAACATCGCCCCCGCCAGAACATCTTTCGCCTCTGCATGGGTCGGTATGCCAAAGCCCGGCACATCGATGCCAATGATCCGCACGCCATTGATCTCATCGGGCAATAGCCGCAATGGCACACCTGAGGCAGTTGGCACGCACAGGTTCGTCACCACAATCGCGTCATAGCGATCAGGATCGGCCATTTCATGTACGGAATCGCGGATATCTTCATAAAGCTTGCCTGTCACAAGGCTCTCGGAGTTGAACGGCACATAGCCAACAGACCGTCGGGCACCATAGAAATGGCTCACGAATGTCAGGCCATAGACGCAACATGCAGAGCCGGACAGGATCGTCGCTGTACGCCGCATCCGCAAGCCCACACGCAAAGACCCGAACGCCGGACACATGGATTGCGGCTGGTCATGGGGTCCTTGCGGATAGTCCTTGGCATATTGGTCCAGAATATCGGATTTGCCCGCGGCGCGTGCAGCTTCTTCCATGGTCGCGGCACCGGCATGGCAGCCCATCCCATCCGCGATCACCGGTGCGCCTTCTGGCGCGTTCGAATGACCTTCCGTCACCGCAACATCAGATGTTGCGTCGTATTTCACTTCGTCACTCATGTCTCGTCATCAGACGGTTCCGCCTGATCCGAGGTATCGCCATCATCAGTGTCAAGCGCCGACAGCGCTTCATCCCATTGCTCAAGTTCTTCGAAATCAAACATTGCCCCACCCTTTCAAAGCCTCGATGCGGGACTCTTCCAAATAGGCCTTTTGGGCAGCTATCGCGTCTCTCATGCTTTCAAGATCTCGGTTCATAACCTCCAGGTTTCGGAACTGGCGACGCGTCACCTGTTTGATCTCGTCGATTTTTTGCGCCTCAGACTTCATCATAGACGACCTCCAATGACGGCTTCGGCTCCGCGTTCTTGCCGCGCATATCCATGTCGGTTGCCGGGACAAGAACGTAGTCACCGCCGGTATCCTTGCTGTCGAACAACGCCAGCAGGCCATCCTGATCCAAGGGGGCCGGGCGAACAGGCGGCGCGACAGCGACGTTGTCGCCAAGCGCTGCAAACAGGCTGCCCCATTCGGATTTCGCGGTTCCGACAATCTGGTAATTGGCCGATTTCTTGCGCAGGTCATCATCTTGCGGGATCGCCGCGAGGATCGGAATATCCACGGCCTCCGCAAAGGCAGCCGCCTCGCCAGAGCCATCATCCTTGTTGATCACCAGCCCGGCCACACCAACATTGCCACCAAGCTTGCGGAAATACTCCACCGCAGAGCAGACATTATTGGCCACGTAAAGCGACTGAAGATCGTTGGAGGCGACCAGAATAACCTTCTGCGCCATATCGCGCGCAATCGGCAGACCAAAGCCACCGCAAACCACATCGCCCAGGAAATCGAGCAATACGTAGTCGAAATCCCAATCATGGAAACCCAGTTTTTCGAGAAGCTCGAACCCATGGATGATCCCACGACCACCACAGCCGCGACCAACTTCCGGCCCGCCGAGCTCCATCGCGAACACACCGCCGCGCTTGAAACATACGTCACCGATCTTGACCTCTTCGCCGGCAAGCTTCTTGCGGGTCGAGGTCTCGATGATCGTTGGGCATGCCTTGCCGCCAAACAAAAGCGAGGTCGTGTCGGATTTCGGATCGCACCCGATCAGCAACACCCGTTTGCCTTGCTCCGCCATCATGTGGGACAGGTTGGCCAGCGTGAAGGACTTGCCTATCCCGCCCTTGCCATAGATCGCAATGATCTGCGTTTTTGAGGTCGGCTCTTCAGCGACGATATCTGCGAGATCTTCATGCGCTTCATCACGAAGTCGCTGATCGAAATCTTTCAAATTTGGGACTTCATCTTTCATGCGACATCTCTCCAATCGAGGATCATTTTCAAGCAGGTTGGGTCGTTGAAGGCTTGCTCATAGGCCTTGGGTGCGTTCGCCGCCTTCTGGGTATCAGTGATCAGCCCTGACAGCGTCAGCGCACCGCAATCGATCAGCTGGCGCGTGGCGACCAGATCATCATTGGTCCACTCAGCAGCAATCCGGAAACGGGCTTCTTTCATAAAGGCGGGCGGGAATGCGAAGCTCAGCGGTTCTGCGTAAAAACCAGCTAATACAATCTCGCCACCTTTGGTCAGGCGCGTGACCAACTCGTTCAGCAAACCGCCATTGCCCGACGCATCATAGATGCAGCCATAGTCACGACGGGGATCATCATCCGGGTTGATCACGTCATATCCCTGCGCGCCCGCGTGGCGGTCCGGATCAATCTCCCAAACGGTTGGGGCGGCGCCCCCTGCAGCAATTGTCAGGCGCGCCAACAGGCGACCAAGAACACCATGACCGACAATCAGATCAGGCAATGTCTTGTCCAAACCGGCCATCGAATGCCGCGCCGTCGCGGCCAAAGCCAGCAACGCGCCTTCTGCACCCATACCGCTGTCAATGCGGGTAACGCGATCCGCCGCGGTGACAACGCGCCGCGCGGCACCGCCAAACAGACCCTTGATCTCTCCATAGCAACTCGCACCCGGAACAAAGACCCGGTCGCCTGTACGAAAACCGGTGGAGCTATGGGCAGACACAACCTCGCCCGTGGCCTCGTAGCCCGGCACCAGTGGATAACCCATCCCCGGGAAGGGCGGCATCTGACCTGACCAGAACAGCTTCTCGGTCCCCGTGGAAATGCCAGAATGCGAAATCTCGATAACCAGATCACCTTCGCCCGGCGCATCGAGCGCCAGCGTCTCCAAGCCAAGATCTTTCGGTCCAGCAAGTAAAACTGCGGTGGTGTCCAAGCTTATGTCCTCTCTCCTGATGTTCGGGCTCTGCGTCGTTTCACGCGCGGAGTCCCACTATCGCTTAGTGTAACTTTAGATTTACAGTAGAAAATGTCAATCATCTTGGACAATTAGTTTGTCCGAAAACTAGCCCGGTTTTCGCGCTATGATGCAGCTTGTGATGAAAGGTCGATCAGTGGGGTAAAATTGTATATTTTCAAACAGGTTAGATGACAGCATCTGCTGGATTTTCTCGGCAGAACGCGCCCGCCCGGTGGTCATCGCCATGGTGTAAAGCGAAAAGTACACATCTCCGGAACGGGTCGGCTTGTCGCCCCCAGCCATCGGCTCGGACACGATCAACCTACCACCAGCCGGAAGCGCGTCATAGACCTTGCCCAAGAGCGAATCGATGGTCTCGTCGCTGTGATCATAGAGAACCCGCACCAAACTGATCGCATCCGCGCCTTGCGGCAGCGGTTCATGAAAACTCCCGCTGATGGCATCTATTTCATGGGTGGAAAGGTCCGCATTTGCGACCACGCCCGGCAGATCAAAGAGGCTCAGTTTCAGCCCAGTATTTTGCGCCCGCACCGCCTTGAGAAACGCGCCCGTCCCGCCACCAACATCCATCAAATGCTCAACCTCACCGAGATCAACCGCACGCAACGTTTCCTGCGCCACGAGCCCTTGAGTCTGCGCCATCAGATCGGAATAGGTCTGCGCGGTGTTACTTGGAACTTCCTTGGCGGCCTCCCCGCGCACATACGGCCAGAACTGCGCAAGCTCGGGCGAGGTCTCACCCCGCAGCAACGCAACCGGGTCCTGCAAATCCTTGTAGAAAACCGCATGGTGCTTGATCATCGCTTCCAAGCCCGGCACCCCGATTGTCGCCGCACCTAACCGCGCCAGACGGTAATCACCGCTGCGCAGCCGCTCGGTCAGACCTAGCGCGCTGGTCGCCTGACACAGCGCTTTTGTCCGATCCTCGCTCAGTCCCAATTTGCCGGAGAGCGCGAAGGTATTGGACGGGCCATCCAGCAATTCCCTCAGCAAACCCAACTCCACCGCCGCCTGCAACACCTGCGAATAGGCAAAGCCGGCCACCAGATCAAAGAGCCTCTCGCCATCTTTGCGCGCTGCGCGCTTCGTCAGGGGAAAGGCCGCGGCCCACCTCTGAAAATCGGCCGAGGCGACCTTGTTCATCAACCAGTGATGCAACCCGGATCGCCGCTTGGGCGTGGGTTTGGGACGCTCTTGATCGATGGCTGTCATCGCACGCTAGACCGGTTGGTGAGATGCAATATTGGGGGCCACTGGCGTCAGCCGCTCAGCTGTTTTGCGCACGACCTCGGCCAGTTCCGCCTCGCCTTCGCAGGCAGGGATCGATGCAATCGCGCCGCCCAGAATATCTTTCAGATGGCGAATCGCACCTTGGACGCCATAGGACGCAACAGCACTTGGCCGCGCATGAATTTCGTCCTGCCCGGCGGGCTTACCAAGCGTCTGTTCGTCGTAAAGCGCGTCGCGCAGATCATCAGCGACCTGAAAGGCTTCACCAATACGCGCACCAAGCTCTGTCCAAGGTTCGGGATCAGCGCCGGCAGCGATTGCACCCATGCGGGACGCAGCCACAAATAGCGCGCCGGTTTTGGCCCGGTGGTAGGCCCGCAGGTCGACATCCGCTTCGCTTTCCCACGCTTGCCCCGCGCAAATTCCGCCCGGCATCCCGGTTGATTGCGCAAGCGCCATCACCAACGCCGCACTGCGCTGACAGTCAATCTCGGCCTGCTTGCCCAAGGTCTCAAACCCCATGACAATAAGGCTATCCCCGGTCAGCAGCGCCAAGGGTTCACTGAACGCTTTGTGTACGGTAGGCTTGTTGCGACGGATGTCGGCATTATCAAAACACGGCATGTCATCATGCACGAGGCTGGCGCAGTGGATCAGTTCTATGGAGGCCGCCGCCGCATCAGAGAGCGAAGGCTTATCATCGCCACAAGCCCGCGCCACAGACATACAAATCTGCGGTCTGATCCGCGCGCCACCCGGCAACACGGCATGCTCTAGCGCTGCCGCAAGTTTCGGAGGGGCAGCACCCGCTTGCCCAGCACGTATGGCGGTCAAGATCGCTTCTTCGATACGACGCGTGGATGGCATGGTTTTCTCCCGGGGTACTTATAGTCGGGGTGTCTATCTTTTCTGACACTAATTGTGTAAATAAGTCTGGACACTTATCGGCGCTGTGTCAACAATTCAGGACAGCTATTCTGAAAGGGTAGGGAAATGGCGGGCGCAAGCGGCCAGATCATTGTTATCGGAGCAGGCATCGGCGGCTTGGCCACCGCCCTTCGACTGACGGCCGCAGGTCACAAGGTCACGGTCCTTGAACAGCATGGCCACGT
>CAYGQQ010000034.1:0-29911 GCA_964352105.1 uncultured Rhodobacterales bacterium
CCCTCCCGCGCAACCCCTCACACCCCCGTGAGAAACCGGTCACATCGCGTGAGAAGGTGATCCAAATCGGGCATTCGGGCGTCGGTGCAGTCATTCTCCGGCAGTGAAAAATACGAAAAAAGCGCGCAGCTATTCACAGAGCTTGCATTTGCGCACTCATTTGTTGAAGTGTTCTGTGGCATCACTACCGGGATGATCTTATGGCGCAGATTGGCATGACACCTTCCGAGACAACATATGATGTCATTATTGTTGGCGGCGCGATGCTTGGCTCCTCGGTTGCGTGGTTTCTCAGCGACAACCCGGATTTTGACGGCTCTGTCCTGGTGGTGGAGCGTGATCCAACCTATGAGAACAGCTCCACCTCGCACACCAATAGCTGCATGCGGCAGCAGTTTTCGCGTGAGATCAATATCAAGATCTCGCAATTTGCCGCCGATTTCGTGAAGAATTTCCGCGCCTATATGGGGGGCGACGACCGCGTGCCGCATCTGGCTTTGCAAAGCTATGGCTATATGTATCTGGCCGACAATGAGACCTTCGCGCAGACATTGCAGGAAGGTCAGAAAATCCAAGCTGCCTGTGGGGCGGGGACGAAATACATGACCGCCGACGAGATTGCGCGGGATTATCCGTTCTATAACCTCGACGATATTATCGGTGGCAATCACAACCTGATCGATGAGGGCTATTTCGACGGCAATACGCTGTTTGATTGGTGGAAGCGGTCCGCGCGGGAGCGGGGCGTTGAGTATATCTCGAACGAGGTCGTCGCGATGGGCAAGTCATCCGATGGCCGGCGGATTGAGACGGTGACACTGAAATCGGGGGAGGTCTTGTCTTGTGGACAGGTTGTCAATGCGTCGGGGCCGCGTGCTGTCCTGACGTCTCGCATGGCGGGAATTGAGATCCCCGTGGAGCCGCGCAAGCGCTACACGTTCATCTTTGACGCCGAGGACCGTCTGGACCGCGATCTACCGCTGACGATTGATCCTAGCGGGGTCCATATGCGCACGGATGGGACCTACTATCTTGCCGGTTGTCCACCCGATGAGGATCCGGCGGTGGAGTATGATGATTTCGTGCAAGATTTTTCCATCTGGGAGGAAAAAGCCTGGCCCGCGATTGCAACGCGCATTCCGCAGTTCGAGCGGATCAAGCTGATCAACTCCTGGGCGGGGCATTATGCCTATAACGTGTTTGACCAGAACGCCATTTTGGGGCCGCATACGGAGGTGGAGAATTTCATCTTCGTGAACGGGTTTTCCGGCCACGGGTTCCAGCAGTCGCCGGCTATGGGGCGGGGAACGGCGGAATGGATCACTTACGGAGCGTATCGCGAACTGGACCTGACGCCGTTTTCCTATGCGCGCATCGCCAAGGGCGAGCCCTTCGTTGAAAAGGCTGTAATCTAGGTCCCGTCGGGGATCGGTCCCATGTCGCTTGGGATTTGGTAGCCACGCTGCACCGCCGGGCGGTCCAGCAGCTTTTGATACCAAGCAAAGACATTCGGGTAGTCCGTCATCGTCACTTTTTGCCATTGGTACCGCGACGCCCAAGGCCAGATCGCCATATCGGCAATGGAATAGTCGCCCGCAACATAGTCATGTTTGCCCAGTTGGGTGTCCAAGACCTTATAAAGCCGCTTGGCTTCCCCGCCGAAACGCGCCTCGGCATAGTCAGACGTGCCGGGGTTGAACTGCAAGAAGTGGTGCGCCTGTCCCAGCATCGGACCGAACCCGCCCATTTGCCACATCAGCCATTCCATGACCTTGGCGCGGCCCTGCGGGTCAGTGGGCAGGAACTTGCCCGCCTTTTCCGCCAGGTAGATCATGATCGCCCCCGATTCCATCAGATGCAGTCCCGTGTCGCGGTCGGTGATGGCGGGGATTTTGTTGTTGGGACTAACCGCCAGAAACTCTGGGGTCATTTGTTCGTCCTTGGTGATGTCGATGGCGTGGACCTCGTAAGGCAGCCCCAGCTCTTCCAGAAGGATGGAGACCTTGCGGCCATTCGGGGTGGTCCAGGTATAAAGATCGATCATCGCCAGCTCCTGCATGTGTCATGGCAAGCTTGCCGGGCTGGGGCTTCACGCGCAAGGGGTTGCTTGCGCAGGGTGCCCGGTTTTGCGACAAGGTTCGGGACTGAATGGAAGGGACCGCCAATGCCTCGTTTTTCTGCCAATCTGGGCTTCCTTTGGACCGAGTTGAGCCTGCCAGATGCAGTCCGTGCCGCTAAAGCCGCCGGGTTTGAGGCGGTGGAGTGCCATTGGCCCTATGCGGTCGATGCAGCTGAAGTTCAGGCCGCGCTGTCGGAAACGGGGCTTGCGATGCTTGGGCTGAATACCCAGCGCGGCAACGTCGCGGCCGGCGAAAACGGCGTCGCGGCCATCTCAGGGCGGGAGGCTGAGGCGCGTAGCTTTATCGATGAGGCGATTGCCTATGCGCGGGCGATTGGCTGCGGGGCTGTGCATGTGATGCCCGGTAAAACCGACCGGTCGACACAGGCCGAGGCGGTTTTTCGCGAAAACCTGACCTATGCCAGCGACCAAGCGCCTGAGTTGACGTTCCTTCTTGAGCCGTTGAACAGCCGCGATGTGCCGGGCTATCATTTGACCGACATGGATCACGCTTGCGCCACCATCGACGCGGTCGGGCGGGGCAATATCAAGGCGATGTTTGACTGCTACCATATCCAGATCATGCAGGGCGATCTGAGCAAGCGGATCGAGGCCTGCCTGCCCTATATCTGCCATATCCAGATTGCCGCCGTCCCCGACCGGGGAGAGCCTGATACAGGTGAGATCAACTACCCTGCGCTTCTCCAGACAATCGATGATCTGGGCTGGGACGGGTTTGTAGGGGCCGAATACAAACCACGCAGCACGACAGATGCAGGCCTTGGCTGGATGGCAGCTTACCGCTAGGCAACCATCGCTTCGGCTTTTTTCAGATCGACGGAGACCAACTGGCTAACGCCCAGCTCGCCCATGGTCACACCGAACAGGCGATCCATCCTTGCCATCGTTACCGCGTGGTGGGTGATGATCAAAAAGCGGGTGTTGGTGCGGCGGGTCATCTCGTCAAGCAGATCACAGAAGCGCGTGACATTGGCGTCATCAAGGGGCGCATCAACCTCGTCGAGTACACAGATCGGTGCAGGGTTGGCGAGGAACACCGCAAAGATCAGGGCAAGTGCTGTCAGGGTCTGTTCGCCCCCTGAAAGAAGGCTCAGCGTCGACAGTTTCTTTCCTGGCGGCTGGCACATGATTTCCAGCCCAGCCTCCAGCGGATCGTCGCTTTCAACCATAACCAGTTTGGCTTCACCGCCACCAAAGAGGTGCTTGAACAAGACGCCGAAACTGGTGTTCACCTGCTCGAACGCAGTCAGAAGGCGTTCGCGGCCTTCCTTATTGAGGCTGGCGATCCCGGTGCGCAACTTGGAAATAGCCGCTTCAAGATCGGATTTTTCGTTCACCAGATTGTCGTGTTCTTCCTGAACGTCGCGGGCGTCTTCCTCGGCGCGCAGGTTTACCGCGCCCAAAGCGTCGCGTTGCCGTTTCAGCCGGTTTACATCGTTTTCAATAGCCTCTGCGACGGGCATTTGGTCGGGCACTGCGTCAAGCGTTTCCAGAAGCTTGTCGGGGGTGGTTTCCTGCTCCTCGCGGATACGGTCGGCCGCGAATGTTGCGGTCTCCTTGGCCGCGTCCGCGCGGGCTTCGGCGCGGGCGCGCAACTCACGCGCCTCAGATGCCGTGCGCTCCGCGTCGCGTTCCGTCTGAACGGCTGCGCGTTGCCTGGTTTCCGCCTCAGCCAACATATCAGCCGCGCCGTTGCGCCGGGTTTCGGCCTGCGTGATCGCGTCCGCAAGCTCATCACGCTTTTCGGCAAGCTGGGCGGGGACGGATTGAGCTTCTTTCAATTCGTATTCGGAGGCCTGTTTACGCTCTGTGAGCTCATTGATACGCTTTTCGGCGGTGGCAAGGCGATGCTTCCAGCCGCTGACCTCGGTGGTGATTTCTTGCGCGCGTTTGATGCGGGCCTCACCTTCACGGCGCAACTCATCATGGGCGGAGCGTTTGGCCAGCATCGTCATCCGCGCGGCTTCAACGGTCATTTTGATGTCTTCAACTTCGGCGCGTGCGGCCCCAAGATCGCCCAGATCTTTCACACCCAATTCGGCTTCGCGTTGGCGTTCGCGGGCGGCCAGCGCCTCTTCCTCATAGCGGGTGACGGCCAGTTGCAGGCTTTCGACCCGGCCAGCAGCGATGGATTGTTCCCCCTCGGCGCGGGACACGGCCCGGCTGGCTTCCGCCATTAACCGGTCCGCTTCGCGCCGCGCATCGCGGGCGGCCTGATCGGCCTTGGTCAGGTCTGCCAATTCGCGGGTCAGCAGTTCATGGGCTTGTTTCGCGCCATCTGCGCGCGCGCCCGCTTCCTCAAGGTTCTGTTTCAATTCCCCAAGACGGTTGAGTTGTTGCAGGCGCAAGGCGGCTGCGGAAGGTGCATCCTCCGCGCCAGTTCTAAACCCATCCCAACGCCACAGATCGCCGTCTTTGGAGACCAGCCGCTGACCGGGCAGAAGTTCCGCCTGAAGTGCGGCCCCGTCATCTGCGTCGACCAGACCGACCTGGCTCATCCGGCGGGCCAACACATCGGGCACGGTGACATAGCTGGTCAGCGCAGCGATCCCTTCGGGCAAGGATTGCGGCTTGGCATAGCCCGGCAAACGCGCCCAGCCGGTAATTTCATCGCGGTCAATCTCTGGCGCGCGCAGATCATCGGCCAAGGCGGCACCGAGGGCTTTTTCATAACCGGGTTTGACCTGAACAACATCGAGAAGCTGAGCGCCTTCTGCGGTGTCGCGTTCCACCAGACGGGCCAGCGCTGTGGCCTCTGCGCGCAAGGCGTTTGCTTCGCCTTCCGCCTCGGAGCGGTGGGCGCGCGCATCGGCTTCGCGCGCTTGGGCGGCATTGCGGGCGTCATCTGCGGCGGCCAATGCGGTATCCGCGTTTTGCGCAGCTGCCGTTGCCGCTGTTGACGCGGTTTGTGCGGTGCTCAGTGTCGTCGCCGCCTCTTGCGCCTTTTCCTGAGCGAAACTGACGGAGTTGCGGGCTTTGTCCGCTTCCCCCTCATAGCGCTGGAACGTCTTGGTCGCATCTTCCAGCAAGCGGTGCGCAGATTGGTGACGCGCGGCGAGCCTTGCCACATCTTCTGTCTTCTCAGACAGGGCGGTTTCGCGGTCCTGCAAAACGGTCGCGGCTTCGCGTGCTTCAGTCGCAGCGGTATCCAGCGTTTCCGTGTGGCCTTCGGCGGCTTTGGTCAGTTGGGCCTGTTCCCAGTCGAGACGTTCGATCGTCTCGCCTGCGTCCTTGTTCAGCGCCGCTTCCCGCTCCATATCCATTGCCATCTGCTCAATACGGTTTTGCAGGGTTTCAATTGTTTGCGCGGCTTGGTCTTCCTGGCTGGCCAAAGTGTCGCGCTGGACCAAAAGGCGTTGCAGGATAGCGGCGGCGACTGCTTCTTCTTCGCGCAATGGGGGCAAGGCCTCGTCGGCCTGTTCACGGGCTTTCGCACTGGTGCGGGCGTCCGCCTCCGCCTGTGCGGCCAGTTTCGTGGCTTCGGTCAGCTCAGCGGCGGTCTTTGCCCGCGCTACGTCGGCTTCCTTCCAACGACGATAAAGCAACATGCCTTCTGCGCGGCGCAGCTCCGTGCCGATCTCGCGGTAACGGGCGGCCTGCTTGGCTTGACGGGCCAATTGCGCCAGCTGCGCGGCCAGTTGTTCGATCACGTCATCGACACGGGCCAAATTGGTCTCGGCCCCGTTCAATTTCAGTTCGGCCTCATGGCGGCGTTGGTAAAGCCCGGAAATACCCGCGGCCTCTTCCAGAATACGCCGACGCGCTTTCGGGCGTGCGTTGATCAGCTCCGAGATCTGGCCTTGCCGCACCAGCGCTGGCGAATGTGCCCCTGTGGAGGCATCTGCAAACAGCATTTGCACATCGCGTGCGCGCACATCCTTGCCATTGGCTTTATAAGCCGAGCCTGCATCACGGGTGATCCGTCGGATCACGTCCAGATTGTCGAGGTCGTTGAAGCCAGCAGGTGCCAGCCGTTCCGAATTGTCGATCTGCAAGGAGACTTCGGCGAAATTGCGGGCCGGGCGCGATGCGGCACCGGCGAAAATCACATCCTCCATGCCTTCGCCACGCATGGATTTGGCGCGGTTTTCACCCATCACCCAACGCAGCGCTTCTAAAAGGTTCGACTTGCCACACCCGTTTGGTCCGACGACACCGGTCAGGCCGTCGGTGATGATCAGCTCTGTGGGGTCCACAAAGCTTTTGAAGCCGTTCAGTCTGAGTTTCGAAAAGCGCAACTTGGGCAGGCCTTCACAGATTCGCGTCAGGGTTGGTCGATTGTTTGGACGTGGGTCAGTCAAGTCAACGCCAAAACCCATGATTTGGCCACGTCGCCGGGGTTATCCACAAGATGTTGCGAAATCTCGCCGAGCGGGGTCGGTGTGAAAGCGGCGCAATTCCGGTCTGGTATGTCGCAATCGCCCTTGACCATATTGTCGCGGCCTGTGCACATTAGCTCCACTAAGGTTCCTTAAAGCGTGCAAAGCACATGAGGGATGAAATGGGAATGTGGAGAAGGTGACCCAATCAGGGGCTTTAAACCACAGCCGCCCCCGCGACTGTAAGCGGTGAGCGCCCGTCCGAAATGCCACTGGAATGCCAGGAAGCTGGGATACCGGGAAGGTGGACGACGCGTTGTGACCCGCGAGCCAGGAGACCAGCCTTGGTTATGAAACCCCCTCCCGTCGGGTGTGACGGTCAAAGGAGACGAAAATGGAAAATAACGCAAAAGCGATCGCCGCGACACAAAGCCAAGCTTCCACGAATGCCGATGTCATGGGCATTGCGGGTGCTGCGCTGATCGGTCTGGCCCTTTTGTTCGCGGCAGGCTTCGCGCAAGCGTCTGTGCTGCATGATACGGCTCACGATACGCGTCACGCAATGTCGTTTCCCTGCCACTAAGCTATGCTTACAAAAATTGTGACCAGCGCGGTGTTCGCTGGTGTCGGGGTTGGTGTTGTTGCCGCCCTGCTGCAGCTTGCGCTTGTGGTGCCGCTGATCGTTGAGGCGGAGCTGTTTGAGTCCGGAGCGCGGGTGCATTTTCCGGAAGGTGGCTCCCCGCAATCTGAACGTGGCGCAACCGGCGTCTGGGCAGAGCCTTTGCGCCATATCTACACGATTGGCTTTTCGGCTGTGACCTTCACCGCCTACGCGTTTTTGATGATCGCGGGCTTTTTGCTGGCCGAACGGTTCAGCCATGAGATCACCGCCCGTCGCGGTTTGATCTGGGGCCTTTGCGGCGCGATTGCTGTCGTGCTTGCACCTGCCGTCAGCATGCCGCCAGAGCTGCCCGGTGCCATTGGTGCCGAGGTCGGGCCGCGCCAGGTCTGGTATCTGTCTTGTGTGGTTTTGACCTTGATCGGGCTCAGCCAGATCGCCTTTGGGACACGTGGAGTCTATATCGTGACTGCACCGGTTTTCCTGCTGGCCCCGCATGTGATCGGTGCGCCGCATCTCGATACCTATTTTGGCATCGCTCCACCTGAGCTTGCCAGCGATTTTGTCGCCCGCGTCATAGGCGTCGCACTTATTTCATGGGCTCTGCTCGGGCTTGCAACAGCCTATTTCTGGACCCGCCCGGAGGAGACTTAAATGCCAGCCAAAATTCCCGCCACAGTCGTTACAGGGTTCCTGGGCGCAGGCAAAACCACCCTGATCCGCCACATGCTTCAGAACGCTGGCGGCAAGCGGATCGCTCTGATTATCAACGAGTTTGGTGACCTCGGTGTCGACGGTGACATCCTCAAGGGGTGCGGAGACGAGACCTGCACGGAAGATGACATCATGGAGCTGTCGAACGGCTGCATTTGCTGCACTGTCGCCGATGATTTCATCCCGACAATGGAAAAGCTGCTGGCCCGCGAAAACAAGCCCGATCACATCGTTATTGAAACCTCCGGGCTGGCGCTGCCGCAACCTCTGGTGCGCGCATTCAACTGGCCTGAAATTTCCACGCAGGTCACGGTGGACGGCGTGGTTACGGTGGTTGATGGCAAGGCCGTCAGCGAAGGCCGGTTCGCCCATAACGTTGACGCGGTCGATGCGCAGCGTAAACAGGATGAAAACCTCGACCACGAGACACCCCTGTCGGAGTTGTTCGAGGATCAGGTGGCCTGCGCCGATATGATCGTTGTCAACAAAGCCGACCTTCTTGGGGAAGCTGAGATTGACGCGCTGCTTGGCGCGCTCAAAAGCGAAAGCCGTGACGGTGTTCAGGTGGTCAAAACGTCGATGGGGCGGATGCCGGTTGATGTCCTGCTGGGTCAGGGCATCGGAGCGGAGACTGACCTGGAGGCGCGCCATGAGGTGCATCACCACCACCATGACCACGACGATGATCATCACGACGATGACCACGACCATCATCATGATCACCACGACCATGATGAATTCGAAAGCTTCGTTTTGACCCGCCCTGAGATCGACGATCCGAAAGCGTTTTCGGAGCGTGTTGCCGATGTGATCCGCGCCCATGACATATTGCGGCTCAAAGGGTTCGCGGCGGTGTCCGGCAAGCCAATGCGGTTGACCTTGCAGGCCGTCGGGCCGCGGGTTGATACCTATTTCGACCGTCCTTTTTCGACTGATGAGGCGCGGGAAACGCGGCTCGTTGTGATCGGACAAGCTGGGCTCGACCGTGCGGCGATTGAAGCCGCGCTCAGCGCGTGATTGTCGCACCCGGTGATCCCCGCGAGGCGCAGGCAACCGCGCTTTTGAAGCAAAGCCACGCGCTGATGCAGGAGCTGTTTGAGCCAGAGGAGAATTATTTCCTCGATATTGACGAGCTTTGCGTGCCTAGCATCCGGTTTTTCGTCGCCCGCGATGGCGACAAAGTTCTGGGCACAGGCGCGCTGTCTTTGAAAGACGGCTACGGGGAGGTCAAATCCATGTTTGTAGACCCTGCGCGTCGGGGCGCAGGCGTCGCGGATGCCGTTTTGTCCGCGATTGAGGCCGAAGCCCGCGCGGAAAATCTGCCGGTTTTGCGTCTGGAAACATCCGAGCGGCTCGCCGCCGCGGTGAAGTTGTATGCGCGGCACGGATTTACGCCTTGTGCGCTTTTTGGGGATTATCAGCCCAACACCTCCAGCCTGTTCATGGAAAAACTTCTGACATGAGCGGGGACTAGCATGCATCTTCTGGCAGCGACCCCCGGCGCGATAGATGACGGCAAAGAGCCCGTGGATCTGGGGCAGTCCCCGGCTGATATCGTGTTCATTTCCGCCGCAGACACAGAGCTTTCGGCGCTTTCTGCTGCGCGCTCCGAGGGGGCGGATCTGCCATCGCTCAGACTTGCCAGCCTGATGCATTTGATGCACCCGATGTCGGTTGATTTGCATATCGAGGACTGCGCGTCCCGCTCCAAACTGGTCATCGCGCGTGTCCTGGGCGGGGCTGGTTATTGGAAATACGGGCTGGAGCAATATGCTGCCCGCCTGCATGACGCGGGTATACCGTTCGCGGCCCTTCCCGGCGATGATAAACCCGATCCGGAACTGCGCGGCCTCTCGACGGTTGCGCCTGAGGACTACGATGCGCTGTGGTCCTATCTGGTGGAGGGTGGCCCGCAAAACGCTGCGGGTTTTCTCGGCTATTGCAAGGCGATGCTGGGCGATACGGGCAGGCCACCAGCCGCCAGCCCTTTATTGCGCGCAGGTATATACTGGCCGGGCGAGGGTATCTGCGATCTTGAGACGCTGCGCAGGCATTGGACGAAAGATGCACCGATCGTGCCTATGGTGTTCTACCGCGCGCTCGTGCAAGGCGCGGGCCTGCACCCGATCAACCGGCTCGTGAAAGCACTGCTGCGCGAGGGACTAAACCCGATGCCGATCTTCGTGGCCTCGCTGAAAGACGCCGTCAGCCAAGCCACGCTTGCGCAGCTGTTCACAGCCGCCCCGCCGGATGTGATCTTGAACATGACCTCCTTCGCGGTGGGCTCCCCCCATAGCGACGACCCGTCGGCGCAAAACCCGCTGGCGGCCGCTTCCGCCAACCAAGCACCCGTGTTCCAAGTGGTCCTGGCCTCCTCAACGGAAGAGGTCTGGGACGAAGGGCAAACCGGCCTGTCCGCGCGCGATATTGCGATGAACGTGGCTTTGCCAGAGGTCGATGGCCGCATCCTCAGCCGCGCGATCAGCTTCAAGGGGGAGGCGTTCTTCGACGAGGCCACGCAATGCCCTATCGCCACTTACCGCGCGCGCGGCGACCGGATCAGCTTTGTCGCAAAACTCGCCGCAAACTGGGCTGAACTGCGGCGCACAGAAGCGGCAAAGCGCAAGGTTGCTCTCATTTTGGCTAACTATCCTAACAAGGATGGACGTCTGGCCAACGGCGTCGGCCTGGACACGCCTGCGGCAACTGTGCATGCGATGCAGCTGCTTGAAACAGCAGGCTACGACTGTGCACCGCCAAAAGACGCGAAATCCCTGATGGATCAGATCATGGCGGGGCCCACCAACTGGCTGACAGATCGCGCCGACACGAAAGGCGGCGAAGCGCTTTCGCTGCAAAGCTATCAAAAAGCCTACAACGCGCTTCCCTATGACGTGCGTACCCAGATCGAAGACCGCTGGGGCCTGCCGGAAGACGACCCCTTCTTCTTGCCAGAAATACTCAATTCCGAGGGACCAACCCACGCAGGCTTCAAACTGTCCGTGCATCGCTTCGGCAATGTTGTTGTCGGCCTGCAACCGGCGCGGGGCTATAATATCGACCCGACCGAAACCTATCATTCTCCCGATCTGGTGCCGCCGCATAACTATCTGGCGTTCTATTTCTGGCTCCGGCAGGAATTCGGCGCGCATGCATTGGTCCATATGGGCAAACACGGCAATCTGGAATGGCTGCCGGGCAAAGCCGTTGCCCTGAGCGAGACCTGTCTGCCCGAAGCCGTTCTAGGCCCGGTCCCGCATGTCTATCCGTTCATCGTCAATGATCCGGGCGAAGGCACGCAAGCCAAACGTCGTGCGCAGGCGGTGATCATTGACCACCTGACCCCGCCA
The DNA here is from genome assembly GCA_964352105.1 of uncultured Rhodobacterales bacterium. Lineage (GTDB taxonomy): Bacteria > Pseudomonadota > Alphaproteobacteria > Rhodobacterales > Rhodobacteraceae > Litoreibacter. The sequence goes on from CAYGQQ010000034.1 coordinate 11,143, forward strand.
TTGACGCGCGCTGAAACCTACGGGCCTTTGCGCGATCTGGAAGCGCTGGTGGATGAGTATTTTGAGGCCGCTGGTGTTGATCCGCGCCGGATTGCTCTTCTGCGCAAGGAGATCCTCAGCCTCTCTGCGGCCACTGGTTTGACCGAGGATGTCGGCATGACCGGGGGCGATGATGACGGCGACCTGGCCAAGCTTGATGCGTATTTATGTGAGCTGAAAGAGGCGCAAATCCGCGATGGGTTGCATATTTTCGGCCAATCCCCCGAAGGTGAGCTGGAGCGTGATCTGGTGATTGCTCTGGTCCGGGTGCCGCGTGGGGACGGGCAGGGGGGCGATGGCTCCTTGATCCGGGCGCTGGCGCTGGATTGTGGGATCGCCCCTGAATTTGACCCGTTGGATTGCGACATGGCAGCCCATTGGGACGGCCCGCGCCACAAATTTCTTGAGGCAGCAGGCGGGGCAGAACTTTGGAGAACCTGTGGGGACACGGTCGAGCGGCTGGAAAAGCTGGCGCAGCTGGCGGTCCGATGGGACGAGACGCCCGAGCATTTCGTCCACACCGGCAAAGTTCTGGAGCAGATGCATGCGGTGGTCTTCCCTGCTGTGCGCTCTTGCGGTCCGTCGGAAGGGTCAGGGCTTCTCACCGCCCTGGCAGGACAGTTCGTCGCCCCGGCACCATCGGGTGCACCAACGCGCGGCCGCTTGGACGTCTTGCCGACAGGGCGCAACTTTTATTCAGTGGACAGCCGCGCGGTGCCGACACCTACGGCCTGGAAGCTGGGCTGGAAGTCGGCCAATCTACTGATCGAAAAACACTTGCAAACCCATGGTGATTGGCCGCGCACGATGCTGCTGACGGCGTGGGGCACGGCCAATATGCGTACCGGCGGTGACGACATTGCACAATGTCTGGCCCTTATGGGCTGCAAGCCCAAATGGGACAGTGCGAACCGCCGCGTCACGGGCTTTGAGGTCCTGCCCCAAGGTGTCCTTGGCCGCCCGCGCGTCGATGTCACCTTGCGCATCTCCGGCTTTTTCCGCGACGCGTTTCCGCAGCAAATTGCCCTTATCGACAGTGCCGCGCGCGCCGTGATGGCGCTGGATGAACCTGATGATCTGAACCCAGCCGCGGCGCGGTTCCGGGCCGAGGGCGACGGCGCACGGGTCTATGGCTCAAAGCCCGGCGCTTATGGTGCTGGCCTGCAAGCGATGATCGATGAGCGGCTCTGGGCGGACAAATCCGATCTGGCGGAGGCCTATCTGGAATGGGGCAGCTACGCCTATGGCAAGGACAGCGCGGGCGATCAGCGCAAGGAGGCGTTCAAGACCCGGCTCAGCCAAACCGAGGCGATTGTGCAAAACCAGGACAATCGGGAGCATGATATCCTCGACAGTGATGATTACTACCAGTTTGAAGGCGGCGCTGCGGCGGCAGTGTCCACCCTGCAAGGTCAAGACAGGGTGATCTATCACAACGACCACTCGCGCCCGGAACGCCCGGTTATTCGCACGCTGGATGATGAGATCGGCCGGGTCGTACGCTCCCGCGTTGTCAATCCAAAATGGATCGATGGGGTGAAGCGCCACGGCTATAAAGGCGCGTTTGAGATGGCCGCCACGCTGGATTATCTGTTTGCCTTTGCGGCAACCACCGGGGCGGTCAAAGGGCACCACTTTGATCTGGTCCATCAGGCATTTCTAGAAGATGACGATACCCGGGAGTTTATCGGGGAGCACAATGCCCCCGCCTTGCGCGAAATGGCAGAGCGGCTGAACGAAGCGATTGAGCGGGGGCTTTGGGTGCCAAAGTCAAACTCTGCCCGCGCGCTTCTGGATCAATTGCGCCACGGCGCGCCGCTTGCATCACCGCCCGGCTAGGGGCAGGGTAATTCAACTGAACACACGGGAGCAGACCATGAGCAATGAGACCCCAGAGGATCTGGATCGCCACGCCTCCAAAATGGCCAAGAAGAAGGCCGCGCGCGACAAGATCATGGCGACCAAGACCGAAAAGCGCGGGCTGGTGATCGTGCATACCGGCAAGGGCAAGGGCAAAAGCTCGGCCGCGTTCGGGATGATTTTTCGCTGCATCGCCCATGATATGCAATGCGCCGTGGTGCAGTTCATCAAAGGCGGGATGAGCACCGGGGAGCGGGACCTGATCCTAGGCAAATTCCAGGACACCTGTAGCTTTTACACGATGGGCGAAGGCTTCACCTGGGAGACGCAGGACAAGTCGCGCGATATCGAAATGGCCTCTGCCGCGTGGGAAAAAGCGAAAGAGCTGATCCGCGACCCTGCCAACACGATGGTGCTTCTGGACGAAATCAACATCGCGCTGCGGTATGACTATATCGACATCAACGAGGTCGTGGCCTTTCTGGTCGAGGAAAAGCCGGAGATGACCCATGTCGTGCTGACTGGGCGCAACGCCAAGGAAGAGTTGATCGAGATCGCAGACCTTGTCACCGAAATGGAATTGGTCAAACATCCGTTCAGGTCAGGTATCAAAGCCCAGATCGGGGTGGAATTCTGATTTCGGAACGTTGATTTAAAAGGATTAATCCAGCATGGATTTAGGTGTGAGCGACAAAGTCAGGCCGCTGATCGACAAGGTCCGCGAGATGATCGCTACCGAAATCACACCGCTGGATGCGGAATATGACGCGGAAGTTGGCAAGCACCCGTCAGGCGACCGGTTCCAGCATACCGATCGGCAATTGGAGATTTTGAACGGGTTGAAAGACCTCGCGAAATCTCGTGGGCTTTGGAATTTTTGGCTGACCGGCAGCGACAAGGGCTATGGGCTGTCCACCGTGGAATATGCCTATCTTGCCGAAGAAATGGGCAAGGTCGGCATTGCCGCGGAGGTCTTCAACTGCAACGCACCTGACACCGGCAATATGGAGGTTTTTGAGCGCTACGGCACGCAGGCCCATAAAGACCGGTGGCTGGCGCGGCTTCTGGAAGGGGAGATCCGGTCCGCATATTTGATGACGGAACCGCAAGTGGCCTCCTCTGATGCCACGAATATCTCGCTCAGTGCGGTCCGTGACGGGGACGGCTGGGTTCTCAATGGGGAGAAGTGGTGGGCTTCAGGGGCGGGGGATCCGCGCTGTGCGGTCTATATCGTGATGACCTGCACGGACCCGGACGCGGATAAGCACGCGCGCCATTCGATGTTTGTGGTCGATGCGGCAACGCCGGGGATCGAGGTTTTGCGCCCGATGCATGTGTTTCACCATGACGACGCGCCGCACGGGCATATGCATATCCGGTTTACCGATGTGCGCGTGCCATCGGCGGATTTGATCCTTGGCGAGGGCCGTGGGTTCGAAGTCGCACAGGGGCGTCTGGGGCCGGGCCGCATTCACCATTGTATGCGCGCCATCGGGCAGGCCGAACGTGCGTTGGAATTGATGTGCAAGCGCGCGCTTGGCCGCGAAGCGTTTGGCAAGAAGCTGGCCGATCTGGGCGCGAATTACGACATCATCGCCAATGCCCGGATGGAGATCGAACAGGCCCGGCTATTGTGCCTGAAAGCGGCCTGGATGATGGACACGAACGGTGTCCGAGAAGCGCAGCCCTGGATCAGTCAGATCAAGGTCGTGGCCCCTTTGATGGCCTTGAAGGTCGTGGATGAGGCGATGCAACTCCATGGTGCTGGGGGAATTTCGCAAGACCAGCCTTTCGCGAAAATGTGGACGCATCTGCGCACGCTCAGACTGGCGGATGGGCCGGATGCTGTGCATCGCAGACAAGTTGCACGGGCTGAGTTGCGAAAGTATTCGAACGAGCGGATATGAGCGGGAGGTCCCCTGACATCAACGCGGTGCGTGATTGGGTTGATGGGCGTCTGGATGGGTTCGACCAGATCAGGCAGGTGACCAAATTCAACGTCGGTCAGTCCAACCCGACCTATAAACTGGAAACGCCTGCGGGGGACTATGTCCTGCGGCGAAAGCCGTTCGGTACACTTCTGAAATCAGCCCATGCCATCGACCGGGAATTTCGGGCGCAATCGGCCTTGGCTGACACGGATGTCCCGGTCGCGCGGATGGACTTGTATTGCGACGATGACACGGTAATCGGGTCAGAATTCTACATTATGGGCTTCATTGAGGGCGTGAATTTCCGCGACCCGGTCTTGCCCGAATTGCTCAAAGAGCAACGCGCGGTTGTCATGGAGGAGCTGAACCGTGTTCTGACCTCGATCCACAAGGTCAACCTAGGGGACAGCGGATTGTCGGAGTTCGGGCCGCCGGGCTCTTACTACAAACGGCAACTGGCACGCTGGACCGCGCAATATCAAAGCAGCGCAGATCGTGTGATTGACGAAATGGACAGCCTGATGGACTGGCTGCGCGACAACCTGCCCGATGACGGTGTCACGCAGACGTTGGTGCACGGGGATTACCGGATCGACAATTTGCTGTTTGACCCTGACACCCTGCGTTGCGTGGGCGTTCTGGACTGGGAATTGTCCACGCTTGGGCACCCTTATGCGGATCTGGCGGGGTTGATCATGCAGTGGCAATTGCCCACGGGGGAGGAAGGCCGTGGTCTGGCCGGGATCGAGCGGGCCGCCCACGGGCTGATGTCAGACCGCAGTTTCATAGCGACCTATTGCGCGCACATGGCGCGGCCGGAGCTTGATGATTTCGGGTTTTATCTGGCTTTTGCATTTTTCCGGATGGCAGCCATCCTGCAGGGCGTGAAAGCGCGTGGTTTGCGGGGCAACGCTTCAAACCCGGAGCAGGCGATGCGCCTTGGCGCGCTGGTTCCGACCTATGCGCGGCTGGGCCTTGAGGCCACGCGGTACAAGTAAGGTGTCCGGGTAGGGCTATTTCCTGATCGGTCGGATCAAACCTTCCTGCGCGACACTTGCAACCAATTCACCTGATTGCGAATAGATAAGGCCACGGTTAAAGCCGCGCGCGCCGCCTGCGAATGGCGCATCCATTGCATAAAGGTGCCAGGCGTCGAACTGAACGGGTTTGTGAAACCAGATTGCGTGATCCAGGCTCGCCGTCATCGTGTTTCCGGTAAACCAGCTTTCGCCATAAGGCCGCATGGCCGAGCCTAGCAAATACATATCAGACGCATAGGCCAACAGGCATTGATGCTTCCAGACCGGCTCGTCCACCTTGCGCGCGATGCGGAACCAGACCGCGTTTTCGTCAGAGGCCGTGCTGGTGTCAAACTTGTCGTAGGGCGTGACCTCGCGCAGGGCGATGGCGGACGGGCGCAGATAGTCTTCGCGGCGGTCTTCGGGGACCTTGTCGGCCTCTGCCAGACGCTGGGTCGCGCGGTCGGGCAAGTTTTCCGGTGCGGGAACATCCGGGGCAGGATGTTGGTGGGAGGGGCTGTCTTCCTCGATATGAAAGGAGGCCGCGAGGTTGAAAATCTGGCGACCATGCTGGATCGCGACGACGCGCCGCGTGGTGAAACTTCCGCCATCGCGCGCGCGGTCAACCTCGTAGATCACCGGAATGGACGGATCGCCGGGGCGCAGGAAATAGGCGTGCAGCGAATGGCACGCGCGGTCCTCCACGGTGTGATAGGCGGCGGCGAGAGCCTGGGCCACAACCTGCCCGCCAAAGATGCGGCGGCTGGTTTCCCCGCCGGTGCCGATGCCGCGAAAGAGGTTGTCTTCCAATGGCTCAATATCCAGCAGATCCAGCAGTGTTTGGACGGGGTCGGTCATTAACGGCGGCCTTGCTCGCCCAGTTTCCGGGTTTGCGACAGCGTCAGTCCGGTTGAGAGCACTTCGTCATCGATCTTCAGTTCAATCACCGCGAGCGTTTTCGCGGCCTTTGCACGGCCAAACGCAGCGGCGAAGTCTTCGGTGCGGGTGACCGTTTCGCCGTGTCCGCCATAAGCGCGGGCAAGATCGGCGAAATCAGGATTGGCCAGCATCGTGCCGCTGACGCGTCCGGGATAGGTCTTTTCCTGATGCATGCGGATCGTTCCATATTTTCCGTTATTGACGACAATGACGATAACGGCGGCACCATGTTGAATGGCTGTCGACATCTCGTTCAGGGTCATCTGGAAACAGCCGTCTCCGGCCAGGCAAATAACGTCTCTGTCGGGGTGATGCAGTTTCGCTGAAATGGCGGCAGGAAAACCGTAGCCCATGCTGCCAGAGGTCGGCGCAAGCTGCGTGCCGAATTGCTTGAAGGTGAAGTAGCGGTGCAGGAAGGCGGCGTAATTGCCCGCACCATTGGTCAGGATTGCATTGTCAGGCAGATTTTCAGACAGCCACGGGATGATCTGCTCCATCTTAACGGGTCCGGGGGTTTCAACCGGGGTTTGCCACGCTTCAAAATCGGCGCGGGCCTGAGACGTCCAAGCCGCCCAATCTGTGCCGGACGGTTTGCTCAGCGCGCACAGCTGCTCCAGCATCGAGGCGCTGCTGGCGGCAATTGCCAGATCTGGGTGATAGATGTGGCCGGGCTCGTTCGGGTCGGGGTGCACATGCAAAAGCGATTTGTCATGGGCTGCGGGGTCCAGCAATTCATATCCATTGGTTGCGATGTCGCCCAATCGCGCGCCAAGCACCAGAAGGCAGTCGGCCTCCAGCAAACGTTGGGCCAGCTTGGGGTTCATCCCGACGCTCAGGTCGCCTGCGTAATTCGGATGGGCGTTGCTAAGGTAGTCCTGCCTGCGAAACGGCACCGTGACGGGCAGGTTGAAGCTGCTGGCGAATTGTCCAAGCGCCGCCTCTGCCTGCGCGGACCAGCCCGGTCCGCCAGCGATGACCAAGGGCCGTTCCGCCTTGCAAAGACGGTTGGCGATTTCCACCGCGTCGCGATGGGTGGCAGTTTGGGACGCAACACGCGCTTTGGGGCGTTTGGGTGCGTCACTGCGCGCCGACAACATATCTTCGGGCAGCGCCAGAACGACCGGGCCCGGGCGTCCGGATTGGGCGATCTGGAATGCGCGTGCGATATATTCGGGCAGGCGCGCGGTCTCATTAATCTCTGCCACCCATTTTGCCAGACCGCCAAACATCTGACGGTAGTCGACTTCCTGAAAGGCTTCCCGGTCGCGATGACCGCGCGCGATCTGACCCACAAAAAGGATCATCGGCGTGCTGTCCTGGTGGGCGATATGCACTCCGGCGGAGGCGTTTGTGGCACCGGGCCCGCGTGTGACAAAGGCAATGCCGGGCCGTCCGGTCAGCTTGCCATGGGCCTCGGCCATCATCGCGGCACCGCCTTCCTGACGGCACACGATATTGGCGATGCCACTTTCATGCAGCCCGTCCAAGGCGGCCAGGAAACTTTCGCCCGGTACCGAGAACACCCGGTCCACGCCTTCGGCTTTCAACTGGTCTGTTAGGATTTTTCCGCCGTGCCTGTCAGCCATGCTCTGTCCTTGTCTGCTGGAACCTTACCGGATGCCTATTCTTTTCGTCTGCGATGCGTCTTTGCAATGCGAAAACGCGGGCAGGCGGGACAAACTGCGCCGGTTTAGCCGCGCAGGCTAGCCTCGACCCGGAAGTTGTCGGGGATATTGTTTTGGCCCTCCATGATCAGGTCGGCCATGACTTCCCCGACCTTTGGGGCCATACCGAAGCCGATCTTGAAGCCGCCATTCGCGATGAAGACGCCCGGTTTGTACGGGTGGGCCCCAAGCATCGGCGCACGGCTGCGGGCGCGCGGCCTGACGCCTGCCCAACGCGCCAACACTTTTGCGTTTTCCAGCACAGGGAAGGCGCGGATGGCGCGGGCGTGAATCTCTTCCAGCTGCACGTCGGTCGAGGTTGGATCGTCCCAAACCGTTTCACTGGTGGAGCCGATTGCAACGGTGCCGTCCCCGTGCGGGATGATATGCAAAGCATCCGCGAAAAGCTGCGGCGCACCAGCGGCGTCGTGGTCAAGCAGCAGCGCTTGCCCTTTCACGCCTGTACCGACGGGTTGGGTCAGATCTTCCGACAGCGCGCGAAGGCCCTCATAGCCGGTTGCATCGACGATGATCCCTTTTGCAGACGCATCAGCGGGGCCGATCTGACAGCCTGTGGCTTCAAGCGCACGGGCGAGGCAAGCCACAGCCTTTCTGGGGTGAATATGCGCACTCAGCGTGTCGCGAATGACCTTGCCGTTGGGCGATATCGGGCACCATACACCGTGTATGTCAGCAGGCTCGACCTGCCACGTCGCCTTGTTATTCCACAAGGTTTTGGCGTTTTTGCCGCGTGTTTCGGCAAGCGCCTGCATTCTTTCATCAGAAATTGGCTGCAACCGTCCACTGCGCATATAGCCGGAAGTAATGCCAGAGGCGGCCTCGACCGCGTTCCAATAGTCTTGCGCCATCACAAGGCTTTCAAACTGGAACTGCTTCTTGTCGTTCCAGTTCTCAGGCGTGTGGGGCGCAAGCGCGCCGACGATCCCGCCGCTTGAGCCCGCCCCGACCTTGCGGGGCTCGATCACACGGACGCGCGCGTCGCGCCGGACGCAAGACCACGCCACGCTGAGGCCGAAGATACCAGCCCCCAAAACGGTGATTTCAGGCGTGGACAAATGCGGGCTCCTTGCTCAATGTCGCGCGGGGTGAACGGGTCCCTGACTATGTAAGGCAAAGCCAATTGGCACACCAGCAAGCAGATATCGAGTGGCGAGACGGGCAGACGCCGGTCTCAACGCAATTCGACGACCCTTATTACTCGCTGGCGGGTGGATTGGCGGAAACGCAATATGTGTTTCTGCGCGGCAATGGTCTGCCAGATCGATTTCGTCCGGAGTTCCATATCGCAGAACTTGGCTTTGGCACGGGGCTGAGCCTGCTTGTCGCACTGAAGGCGTTCAAGGCAAGCGGGGTGGCTGGCAAGCTGAATTTCACCAGTTTCGAGGCCTTTCCAATGCGTGCCGAGGATATGCGAAAGGCACTGCATCCGTTTGCCGAATTGGAGGCGGGGTTTCTGATCGAGGCAATCGCAGAAGGTCGCAGTTTGGTCGAGACGGATCAGTTGCGCTTTACACTGATCAAGGGCGATGCGCGGCAAACGCTTGCAAACTGGCAGGGCTGCGCGGATGCGTGGTTTCTCGACGGGTTCAGTCCGGCCAAGAACCCGGAGCTGTGGGAAGCCGGGCTAATGCAGGACGTGGCGGCGCACACGGGCGAAGGCGGAACCTTCGCGACCTATACCGCCGCCGGATTTGTGCGGCGGAACCTGCGAGATGCGGGCTTCGACGTCGAGCGCGTAAAAGGCTTCGGCCACAAGCGCCACATGAGCCGCGGGGGCTTGCGATGACCCAGACCAACAATCGCGCGGGCATCTTGCTGATGGTGGCCACGACTTTCATTTTTGCCATGCAGGACGGGATCTCGCGCCACTTGGCGTCGGAATACAACGTGATGATGGTGGTGATGATCCGCTACTGGTTCTTCGCGGCATTTGTGATGGCGGTCGCGAGTCGCAAAGCAGGCGGTTTACGCGCAGCGGCGCGGACCAAACAACCGATATTGCAAACTATCCGAGGCGCACTTCTGGCGTTTGAGGTCTGCGTCATGGTTCTGGCTTTCACGCTTCTTGGGCTGGTCGAAAGTCTTGCGGTTTTTGCCGCCTATCCGTTGTTGGTGGCGGCCCTGTCGGGGCCAATACTGGGGGAACGCGTGGGATGGCGGCGCTGGGCGGCGATTGCTGTGGGCTTTGTTGGCATACTGGTGATCCTGCAACCGGGCTATGCGGTGTTTTCCCCCTATGCGCTGATTGCGGTGTGCTCGGCCTTGATGTTTGCGGTCTACTCGCTGCTGACCCGCTATGCCGCACGGCTCGACAGTACGGCGACCAGCTTCTTTTGGACGGGCACTGTGGGCGCGGTCGTTATGACGCTATCTGGCATTTGGTTTTGGGAGCCGATGTCGGGTCCAGATAGCGCCTGGATGGCCGTACTCTGCGTAACTGGGGCCGTCGGGCATTGGCTGCTGATCCGCTGCTACGAGGTTGCGGAGGCCAGCGTGGTGCAGCCCTTTGCCTATCTGCAATTGGTCTTTGGCGCGGCGGTGGGCATCTTCGTGTTTGGCGAGGTTTTGCAGCTGAATGTGGCGGTTGGGGCGGCGATTGTGATCGCTGCGGGCCTCTTCACGCTGTGGCGGGCGCGGCAGTTGGAGGGCTAGCGTTTCAGCTCCGCCAGCAAGTTCTGGTTGGGCACGACGCCGCTGAGCCGCGCGCGGTACGGCCCGAAACTTTCAGTGACGCGCATCACGTAATTGCGGGTTTCCCGGAAGGGAATGTGTTCGATCCAGTCGATGATATCGACATTGCGGGCGCGCGGGTCGCCGAATTGCTGCATCCAGCTGTCGGCCCGGCTTGGACCCGCATTGTAAGCGACAGACATCAGAACCGGGTTGCCGCCGTAACGCTCTGACAGCTCTGCCAGAAACGCAGTGCCGAGGATCGCGTTATAGACCGGGTCGGTCAGCAACCTGCCGCTGGAATAGGTCAGGCCGACGGATTTGGCGGTTTCCTTGGCGGTCGCGGGCATCAGTTGCATCAGGCCGCGCGCGCCTGCGCCAGAAACGACAATCGGGTCAAATTCACTTTCGCGCCGTGCAATGGCGAGCGCAAATTCCTGCGCGACCGGGATGTTCAGACCAGCGGGTGTCGCCAATGGGAAGTAGCTTTTGTAGATCTCGTGGCCTTGTCGCGCGGCCTGTTTGGAGATCATCAGCGCGATATGCGGCTCGTCCATATCAAGGGCCATGGTGGCCAGTTGACCAAGGCCTTGGCGGGTTTGGCTTTCGCCCAGATGGACTAGAAAACGCTCAGCCAGATTGGATTGTCCCGCCGCGTAAAGCTGCATGGCTGCCGAGAAAACGGAAGTCTTGGTAAAATCAGCCTGTTTCCAGTCGCCGAACTGTTCTTTTCCGGCCATGGACGCGTCGGGTGCGATCCCTGCCTTTTGCGCGGCAAGCTGTCCGTAGAAGCTGGATTGGAAACGTGCACCGTAGCCGTAAGCCTCTGCCGCTTTTGCGGGTTGGCCTGACGCTTCATAGGCGCGGCCAAGCCAGTAGCCCGCGCGGCCAAGTGATATCGGTGTTTCGACAGAGGCAAGGAACCGGTTGAAATGCTCAATCGCTGCGTCGGGCCTGTTGAGTTTGCGAAGGGCGATAAAGCCCGACAGCCATTCCAGATCGGCATAGTTGGAGCCGCTGGTCAGATGGTGGTTCGCGGCAAGCTCATAGGCCAGTTTCGGGCGGCCATCGCGCATCATTTCGCGCGCCAGAGATCGCCTGCGGTTGGACCATTCCTGCGGTTGCCCCAACGTTTCGGCGGATTTGGACTGTGCCTGCAAAATTTCGATCGCACCGACCGTCCGGCCTTTGCGGGACCGCCAGGCGAAGCGTTCATAGGCGAGGCCGGGATCGTTTTTCAGCGATGCGGGCACGGCTTCAATCAGGTCATCTACGCCTTTTTCGTTGTTGCGCAGGGCAAGCCGCGCTTCAGCCAACCGGTGCCAGCCTTCGTCCACCAGCGGATACATTCGCTTTGCCGCAACCGCGTTGCCACGCCACAGCAGCATGTCCAAACGCTCTTGATGCAGATCCTTAATCGTCAGACCGTTGCGTTCGGTAAAGGCCGCATGTTCATCGGCATCCATGTTGAATGTCAGCCAGCCGCGCTTTATCTCGCGGGCCGCTTGCACGTTTCTGTCGGTGCGCAGATAGGCTTCCGCCAACCTGAGCGAGCCTGTCCCGGTCCGGGGGGTATAGCCATCGAAAAACGCCAGAACCTGTCCCGAATTCGCGCCACGTGGAATGGTCGGTTCGCAGTTTTGGCGCAGAAGCGGCATGCCAGGCCAGTCATCGTTTCGGGCGACGAACTCACGGCATTCGGCGTAGCTGCCTTGTTTGCCGCGCAGGCGCATCCAGTCGACAACATCGCGCGCCGCCTGATTACTGATCCGGGCGCGGGCCGCGATGACCTTGTCCCAATCGCGGTTGCCCACTGCGGCAATCGCTTCGTTCAAAGCAGCCGAATTGGCCCCGGCGATACTGGGCAATAGCAGAAAACATAGGGCAAGCGCGGCCCGAAGGGGTCTGAACACGTCCATTGCTCCTGCCGATTATCGTTGTTTTGTGTTAATTTAATGTCGAGATTTGCAACGGCAAGACACAATCGATTTACCCTTCCCCCTTGCAGCGAAAGCCTGCTGGCGCTATCCGCGCAGGGTGAAATCATAAACCAAGAGGAGAACGTGTCATGTTCAAGGGATCAATGCCCGCGCTGATCACACCAATGCGTAACGGTGCAGTGGATTTTGACGCGCTCAAACACTTGGTAGAGTGGCATATTGCCGAAGGCAGCCATGGGTTGGTTCCGATGGGGACAACTGGCGAAAGTCCGACGTTGACCCACGACGAACATGACGAGGTTGTGGAGACTGTCGTGAAGGCGGTCGCGGGCCGGGTGCCAGTGATCGCGGGCGCTGGCTCCAACAACACCATAGAGACCGTGCGGCTGGTCAAGCATGCCAAAGCGGTTGGCGCGGATGCGGCACTTGTTGTGACGCCGTATTATAACAAGCCGACCCAACGCGGCTTGATTGCGCATTTTGAAGCGGCGGCTGCCTGTGATTTGCCGATCTTCATTTACAACATTCCGGGGCGTTCGGTCATCGACATGAGCCCTCAGACCATGGGCGCGCTTGCCCAGAACCCAAATATCATCGGCGTGAAGGACTCGACCGCTGACATGGCGCGGATCTCCAAGCAGCGCGAAACCTGTGGCCGGGATTTTATCCAGATGTCCGCTGAAGACCCGTCTGCGCTGGGCGCTGCGGCGCATGGGGCGGTGGGCTGCATTTCGGTGACGGCCAATGTGGCCCCAAAACTGTGTGCAGAGTTCCAGAACGCCTTGCTGGCGGATGATTTCTCGACGGCGCTGACCTATCAGGACAAGCTCTTTGCGCTGCATGAGGCGATCTTTCTGGAGCCCGGCCTGGTTGGTGCGAAATACGGTGTTTCGCTGCTTGGTCATTGCACGGATGAGGTCCGTTCCCCGCTGACGACGTTGGAAGACAGTAGCAAAGCTGCTATAGAAGACGCTATGCGATTTGCCGGTCTGATCAACTGAGAGAAATACGTCCATATGGGCTGTTTGACCTCCCCGACCTGTTAAGGCTCTGGGAGGTCGCAACCCGTGGGGCGCATCCGTTTCTGTCGGAAAGCTTCATTAAGCGTCAGAAATATAACATACCCAACGGCTATCTGCCGAACACGAAGACCTGGGTTTACACGATCAATACTCAGGTCGTTGGCTTCATTTCGATGTATGGTTCAGAGGTGGCGGGCCTGTTTGTTGATCCTGACTATCATGGATTGCGGGTGGGCACCGGGCTTTTGGATTTCGTGCGCCCGAAATATGAGACGTTGACGCTGGAGGTCTTCGCGACCAACGAAAAGGCGCGCGCGTTCTACTGCAATTACGGATTTCGCCAGACGGACAGCCGTATCCATGAAGATGCTGGTGAAATATTGCTGTGCCTGACGCTGGACGACACCCATACCGGGCCCTTATATGACCGTCATGGCCAAGAAACCTGACAACAGCAATTACAAGGTCGTCTCGGAAAACAGGCGCGCACGGTATGATTACGCGATCGAGGAAGATATCGAGTGCGGGATGATGCTGGAAGGGTCCGAGGTGAAATCCTTGCGCTCCGGAAAAGCGCAGATCGCCGAAAGCTATGCAGCAGTAGAAGAGGGGGAGTTGTGGCTCATCAATTCCTACTTCCCGCCCTATGCGCAGGCCAAGACCTTTCAGCATGAAGAACGGCGCCGCCGGAAGCTTCTGGTCTCCAAGCGAGAGTTGGCGAAATTATGGAATGCGACCCAGCGCGAGGGCATGACCATCGTGCCTTTGGTGCTGTATTTCAACCACAAGGGACGCGCCAAGATCAAAGTGGGTATCGCCAAAGGCAAGAAAAACCACGACAAACGCGCCACAGAGGCGAAGCGCGATTGGCAGCGTCAGAAGTCACGATTGATGAAAGACCACGGGTAACGACATGGAATTTTTTCTCGACAATGCGATTGTGATGATCTTCGGGCTTTTGCAAATCGCCTCGGCCAATCTTCTGGCTGTGGTCGCCAAACCGATGAACCTCGGCTTCTTCATGAACTCGGTCGTGGGTGTCGCGGGCGGCACGCTTGCGGTGCTGTTGGCACGGTCCGCAACAAGTGGCCCCGGTGTGGGCTCGCTGATTGTGCTGGGGGCGGCTGTTTTGGGCGCAGTTCTGGCGGTGGTTGTGGTCGGCGTCATCCGCAACCGGATGGCGCAGTAGCGGCCCACAAGACTTGCGCAGACGAGGTGGTCGGTCTACCTGTGGAAAAACGTTCCTGATCGTAAACCGATGGACCCGGCATGGATGATCCCAAGACTCTCGTAAGCACTGACTGGCTGGCCAAGAACATCAAAAATCCAGATCTGCGCATTCTGGATGCGTCCTGGTATCTTCCCGATATGAACCGCGATCCAAAGGCGGAGTATAATGCCGGTCACATTCCCGGCGCGCGGTTTTTCGATATTGACGAGATTTCAGACGGGCGCTCTGCGCTGCCGCATATGGTGCCGCCGGTCGAGAAGTTCATGTCCCGGATGCGCGCCATGGGCGTGGGCGATGGCCATCAGATTGTGGTCTATGACGGGGCCGGGCTGTTTTCCGCGGCCCGCGTGTGGTGGCTGTTTCGGCTGATGGGCAAAACCGATATCGCCGTACTGGACGGCGGCTTTCCCAAATGGGTTGCCGAGGGCCGGGAGGTTGAAGACCTGCCGCCGGTTCTGCGCGACCGTCATATAACCGTGCAGCGTCAGGCGCATCTGGTGCGCGATGTCACTCAAGTGGCTGCGGCCTCCAAATTGGCGGATCATACGATCATTGATGCCCGTCCGCCCGCGCGCTTCAAAGGCACAGCGCCAGAGCCCCGCGAAGGGCTGCGTGCAGGCCATATCCCCGGCTCAAAGAACGTGTTTTTCCGCGATTTGCTAAATGCCAATGGCACGATGAAACCCGTCGCGGAAATGCGCGAGATTTTCAACGATGCAGGGGCGGATTTGACGAAGCCTGTCATCACCACCTGCGGTTCAGGCGTCACGGCGGCCGTGCTGAGCCTGGCGCTCGAGCGTATCGGCAACCGCAATCATGCGCTTTATGACGGCTCCTGGGCGGAATGGGGCCAGTTTGACCAACTCGCCGTGGAAACCGGCTAATCCTGCGAAAGACCTGTTATGTTTGAGAACCTTACCGCGCAACCTGCCGACAAGATCTTGCAATTGATGCAGATGTTTCGCGACGATCCACGCGAGAACAAGATCGATCTGGGTGTGGGCGTTTACAAGAATGCGGATGGCCATACGCCCGTTATGCGCGCTGTCAAAGCCGCAGAGCGCAAATTGTGGGAGATGGAAGACACCAAAAGCTACACCGGGCTGGTGGGTGATGTGGGCTATCACACAGCCATGCGGGAATTGATCTTGGGTGATGCAGTTGGTGCGGAAAATGTTGCAGCTGCTGCGACACCGGGTGGGACGGGCGCAGTGCGCCAAGGGCTGGAGCTGATCAAGATGGCAAGCCCGGAAGCTACGATCTGGCTGTCCGCGCCCACTTGGCCAAACCATCCCTCTATCGTGAAATATCTTGGCATGCCGATGGCCGAGTACCGCTATTTCGATGCTGACACCCGGGCAGTGGATTGGGACGGTATGGTCGCCGATCTTGAAACGGCGAAACCGGGTGACGTCGTGTTGTTGCATGGCTGTTGCCACAACCCGACCGGGGCAAATTTGAACGCCGCTCAATGGGACGCCGTTGGCGCGCTACTGTTGCGCAAAGGTCTGATCCCCTTTGTAGACATTGCCTATCAAGGGTTTGGCGATGGGCTTGATGAGGACGCGGTGGGCGTGCGCCATCTGGCTGCCACACAGCCGGAAGTGTTGATTGCGGCGAGTTGTTCGAAGAATTTCGGCATTTATCGCGAGCGGGCCGGGCTTTTGATGGCGGTGGCACAAGATGCAGAGAAAACCGCGCTGGACCAAGCAACGCTGGCGTTTTTGAACCGTCAGAATTTCTCATTCCCGCCCGATCACGGCACGCGGTTGGTGACGATGGTGCTGAATGATCCGGAACTGCGTGCCGATTGGCAGGCGGAACTGGAAGAGGTGCGACTGGGTATGCTGGCGCTGCGCACGTCCTTGGCGGGCGCACTTCGGGTGCGAACAGGGTCTGACAGGTTTGGGTTTCTGGCCGATCACCGCGGTATGTTTTCGCGGTTGGGGGCAACGCCCGAGCAGGTCGTGAAAATGCGCGAAGATCACGGGATTTATATGGTGGGTGACAGCCGGATGAATATCGCCGGCCTGAACGAAGCTTCGATCCCGGTGCTGGCAGATGCCATCATTGCGGTGGGCGTCTGATCCAAAGGTGCGCCTGCGGCACCCATGATATTTTGTGGGCTGGCATCTGAGGCTATTGTGCCATTTCAGACTTGCAGGATGTCGTGAACGGGTCTAAGCCGCAGCGTCGCTGACGCAGTCAGAGGCCGAGTTCTCCGCAACCTTGATAAAACGGGCCATATCATGACCAGACTTTTCCCCGGCATTCTTGCCATGGCGGCTGTTGTCGTCGCTTCCAATATTCTTGTGCAATTCCTGTTGGGCAATTGGCTCACCTGGGGGGCGTTTACCTATCCGATTGCGTTTCTGGTCACCGATGTGATGAACCGCGTCTATGGCGTCGCTGCCGCGCGCCGCGTGGTGTTGGTGGGCTTCGCTCTGGGGATCGTCTGTTCGCTGATTGGTTCGCAGATCATGCTGGAATTTGGCCCGGCTGTTGCCTTGCGCGTGGCCGTGGGCTCTGCCGTGGCGTTTCTGACCGCGCAGCTTCTGGACGTTGCGATTTTTGATCGGTTCCGGGCGGGCAGCTGGTGGAAAGCGCCACTGGTGTCCACGTTTATCGGCTCTGCCGTCGACACGGCCTTGTTCTTCACAATAGCCTTTTCGGCCAGCGTCACCTTCTTTGGGGCCAATGCCGATGCGGCGATTTCCTGGGCTTGGGATGCGGTGCCGTTTCTGGGCATGGGGGCAGAGATGCCGCTTTGGGTCTCGCTCGCCTTTGCCGATTGGTGCGTTAAACTTTTGATCGCTTTATTGGCACTTGTGCCATTTCGGATCATTGTTACGAAACTTTCACATCCGCACACGCAAATATAACTTGTCTTTAACACAAGATGTGGCAGTCTTTCAGGTAACAGCAACCATAGAAAGGAGGTGTCCATGTCTAGAGTGATATTGGAGCGAGGTGTCAGGCAAGGTAGTGAGGTGCGCTTTTAGGGGCAGCCCCCTACATTCACACCGAGGTATCGGTCAGTCCACCTGACCCCACCTCCACAGATCTCGGAAGGGTCACCGCGCTGTCGGTGGCCCTTTCTTCTTGGTGCATTCGGACTGGGCTAAGCCCCGTCGAATTCACAAAGGACATGCACGTCCATACCCAAGCCCTCGATTTTCTTGCGCCCGCCAAGCTCCGGCAGGTCGATGATGAACGCGCAGCCCACGACTTCTCCGCCCAGCTTTTCGATCAGGGAAATACCCGCCTCGGCAGTGCCGCCCGTGGCCAGAAGGTCATCGACCAGCAGGATTTTTTCTCCGGGTTGGATACTGTCGTCATGCAGCTCCACCGTCGCGGTGCCGTATTCCAGCGCATAATCCTGCGCGATCACCTTGCCCGGCAGCTTGCCCGCCTTTCGAATAGGAACGAAGCCTGCGGACAGCTGATGGGCCACAGCGCCGCCCAGAATGAAGCCGCGCGCTTCCAGACCTGCGACCTTGTCGAAGCGAAGCCCGGCATAGGGTTGAACCAGTTGATCGACGGCCATGCGAAAGCCGCGCGGGTCGAGAAACAACGTGGTCACATCGCGAAACATGATCCCTTCATGGGGGAAATCCGGGATCGTGCGGATATAGTCTTTAACGTGCATGTCTGCTCCTGATGTCGAAGGTTGCGGGCAGGTTAGCGAGGAGGGGTTCAGGCGCAAGCAAGAACCTGCGATCTTTGGTGCGCGCGGGTCTGAAAATTGCGGACGTTTCCGAATCTGGTGAAAATGTGCTAAGATAACTGCATTTAGAGACTAATATTGTTTTCATTCATTCATTTAAGGAGCTTCAAAATGCGCCTTGTATTACTCATGCTATTTGCATTTTCCACCCCGTCATTCGCGGATGATCACGAAACCAAATGTCCGAAAACCCACTATGATTGTGGCAACGGCATTTGCTGTTCAAAATGAGGGGACGACGTTATGTGGAAATATTTTCTGGGGGGATTTGTCTCCCTTGTTCTCGCTGCGTTGGTCTTGTTCACGCTTATGAACATTCGAATGCAAGACGTGGTTGCCTATAATGAGATTGAACGGCCGACAGGCACCGCACCATTCCGCGCGGGCGATCTCGTCGAGTTCTCAGCAGACGGACAGGTGCCGATTGGCAAACTTCAATGCGGGATCGAAGCGCAGGATGCTTCGATCAATGAAACTCAATTGGAGAAGCAATATAAGAACGGATTGAGGGATTTTGTTCCGTTATTCGTCGACTTGGTGAACTGGGGCAAAGGCGTATTTTCCAGCGGAACCGATGCGACAGCTGTTTCGGCGCAGACGCCTGTGTTGCCCTTTTTTGGCTACAAATCTGATTTGTTGAACAACGAACCTCCACTTGTGGCTGAGTGCGGCTGTGCAATTGCGCGCGTTGTCTTGCGCCGCAACA
>CAYGQQ010000035.1:0-29082 GCA_964352105.1 uncultured Rhodobacterales bacterium
GATACCGCGTCAACAGGCCCTCAACACCTTCGAACTTCCATTCGGTGGTCAGGGCGATCCGAAGCCAGCATTCGATGTCTTCGGATTGGCGAAAGGTTTCGTCAAAATACCACTCGCGCACCTGCTCGTGGCGCGGACACCAGGCAATGGCGTCAAGCACAGCTCGCCGCAACACGACAGCCGACCCATTGCCGATGGGGTTGCGCTTGAAGATCACCGCAACGTCCACATTGTGAAGCCGAGGGCGCTGCGCCTGCCCCATGAGATCGCCCGCGTCATTGATCAGAGCAGATCCAGAATAACTGATCCCGACATGTGGATTTGCCTCCAGATGGGCCATGTGAACCGCAAGCTTTTCCGGTTCCCAAATGTCATCCGCATCACAAAACCCGATGATATCCCCGCGCGACGCGGCGATCCCGGTGTTGCGCGCGCCTGCAAGACCGCGATTGGCCTGACGGACCACGCGCACCCGGGAGTCGCGCGCGAACTCATCAGCAAGGCGCGGGGTGTCGTCGGTGGAGCCATCATCGACGATGATGATTTCAAAGTTGATGTAGGTCTGCACCAGAAGGGCATTCAGCGTCTCACAGATGGTATTCTCAACGTTAAAGGCAGGAACGATGATAGAAGCTAAGGTCATAACAGTTTGTCTTTCTGAGAGTTACGAAAACAGGGATTGGCGGGCGGCGCGCGGCAGTGCGAGCGCGCCGCAGGCCCCGGCGAGGGTCAGCGCGCCACGGCGGAAGGGTTTGAAAAATCCGGTCGGGCTATGGCCGAGGCCCGTTACGGCATGGCGCAGGGCCAGGGTGCGGGCATCGCCAAGGCGCAGCGCCCGGCGCGCAAGGTAGCGGTGGTGGATGGCATGGCTTTGCGCAGTTGGGCGGATGCCAAACCGCGCGGCGGTCTCAATGGCGCGAGCGCGCCCTGAAAGCATTGCGTCCAGATCGGTGGACAGCCCGCCGAGGGACGTGCGGTACATGGTCTGCAGCGCCGACAGACCGACGATCCGTGAGCCCGCGCCAACCAGCCGGATCAGCCATTCCAGATCCTCGTTGTGAACCATCGTTGCATCAAAGCCTCCGGTCCGCTCAAACACCGCCCGGCGCAGCGCCATGTTCGACATGGTGCACACCGGATTTTCGCCCAGAAGCGCCTCGATGGTCAGATCACCGTCAGGTACCGTCGAATATACGCTCGCGTCGGAAGGAACTTGCTGAAAGAAACCGATCTGGCCATACGCGCCGTCGATGTCCGGATCGGCGAAGGTCTCGGCCAGTTCGGCCAGCTTGTTGGGCAGCCAAATGTCATCGGCGTCGCAAAAGGCAAAGACCTCACCCGTTGCGATCAGCGCGCCGAAGTTACGTGCATGGCTGGGCCCCTTGCCGACATTGTGTCCAATACGGATACGGGCGTCACCCTTAGCCACATCAAGAACCCGATCGACGGTCCCGTCTGTGGAGCCGTCATCAATACAGATGGCCTCCCAATCCGCAAACGTCTGCGCACGAAGGCTTTCGAACGTTTGACTAATGGTCGCTGCGGCATTGTAACAGGGCACGATGATCGAAAACATGGGCATGGATCAGATCCTTGCGAAAGAGCGGCCGAAGGCCAAAGACAGTACGGGAAGCGAGGCGGCCACCATCACCACGGTCGCCACCACGGCATAGCCAGTCGCCACCGCAACAAGGCCGTGAGAGCTGAGCAGAACCGTGTTCGCCATAAGTGCGGCGGTCATTGCGGCGGTCACCCAGAATTCGCGTGCGGCCTGGCCCGTCGCCCGCAGCCACCCAGCGGTAGCCGACCAAAGCGTGCCGGGAATTGCGACAAGGCACAGGATCGACACGATATCCTCCAGTCCCGTCCAGCCGTCGCCCAAAAGAACCGGCACGTAAAAGGGTGCGAGGAGGGCCTGAAGGACCACGGCAGGCGTGATCAGGGCCATAGCAAGCAAAGTGCCTTGACGCAGGGCCAGGGCCTTGTCCTCATGGGCGCATAGGTGTGGGAACAGGACCGTGGAAAAGGCCACCGAAAAGGAATTGGCAAGGCTCAGACCGGCATTGAACGCCATGAAATAGAGCCCCAGCGCCTCGGCACCCATCAAGCCGCCAACGATCAGCTTGTCGGCCTGCAGACGCATCGCCTTGACCAACTCGACCCCGAGAACCGCCCAACCAAAGCTGACAAACGGGCGCAGCGGCGCGCGGCCGTGGCTGACGTCGATTTTCCATGGATGTAGCCTGCGCATCGCCACAAGCCAGAACGGGGCCGTCAGCAATCGAGGCAGAATCAGCGCCAAGGCAGATGGCCAGAACATTGCAAGTACGGCCGAAAGCAGATTTGCGCCGACATTCTGTGCACCCGAAATCGCGGCGGTCTGGCGCAGTTTACCCGCGCGCATTGCTAAAGCGGTTTGCACAAGGCCTGCGGGCATGAAGAGGTACTCACCCGCCAGCAGTAGAATGAGAAAGAGCAACTCAAGGCTACCTCCAGCGGCATAAAGCGCAAATCCAATGGCGGCTTGCGCCAGAAAAAGTCCCACACACCAGATCCAGAAAATGCGGTGTGCTGTGGCGCAAGTCTGTGGCAACGCGTCTTCGGGGGCGGAAATGATCTTTTGGCCCACCCCATTTTCCGTCAATGCCTTGAGGATGTCAGCCGCTGCCAGAGCCGCCGCTGCCACACCGATCTGTGTCAGATCAAGTGACCGCGCCACAACCACGACAACCAGAAGCCGAGATGCTTTGGCCGCCACTTCTGATGCGCCATAGGCAAACAGGTTTTGTGCGATACGCGATGTCTTGAAGGTGGCGGTCATGACGTTTGGTCCAATCTGATCTTCTGGACTGTATGTACAGCACGCCGCCGGACGCCGTCTCGGACGCCACCGGAGAGGCACACGGCTCAACGGAATTGCATCATATCCAAACGGATAGGTCAGCCACTGCCATCGCCCTCTCGACCATGAAGGGCTTATTGCCTATCAATGCGGAAACCGCAGGCCAACAGAAAGCGAGCAGGCATGTCGAAGGCACTTAAATTCGGATCGGTTCTTCTTGCCGTTTTCGCCTTGGGCAACTGTACGGGGTTCGATGTACCTGACAACCTTGAACCTATAGGGACGGGCGACGGGTATCAGGCGCAATACCGCGCGCCAAATGTCAGCCGCAGTAACGCCGAATTTCTGCGCTCTGAAGCCCTGAATGCCAGCAAATGCAGGCCGCCTAGAGGTGGTGCCGGCGGCAAAGGCAGTGGTCTCGCGGCAACTGCCCTACGCGGAGAGCGCCTGTCGCGCAATGACCTTGTCGACATCCGGATCGGAGACGATGAGACGTTCAACGGCGACTATGTCGTGTCGCGCGATGGCACTATCAAACTGCCATTTCTTTCGCCCGTCCGCGCACAGGGCCGCCTGACCAGTGACGTCGAAAATGATATCGCAAGCCTATTGATCGCAGGTGATTTCTTTGCCGAACGTCCCCGCATTTCAGTCCGGGTGGCGGATTTTGCCTCTGTGACAGTCGGCGTGGCCGGCGCGGTTTTTGAACCACGCGCCGTTGAGATCGGTGGCACTCCGGGTGACCAGGTTGACAGCCGGAGGCAAGCTGCACTTGGCGCATCGAGCGAAGGGCGCAACCTGTCTGCGGCGCTACGCGCGGCTGGCGGCGTACGGCCGGATGCTGATATTTCGGCTGTGGAAGTCCGGCGCAACGGGTCGCTTTACACGCTCGATATGCGCGGCGTGTTCGAAGGGCGCAACGCTATCGATATCATGCTTTTGACGGGCGACGAAATATCCGTCCCCAGCAGGCAGTGTTTTCAAGAAGACCTGATGCGCCCCAGCCCTATTAGCCCGCCAGGGGTTTCGATGTTCCTTTCGAACCTGACACAGCCCGCCGCTGGGAACGCAGTCTCCGCCGTCGGGCGTGACGTGCGCGAAGTCCCCTATGGTACGCGTTATCTACAGGCGGTAATCAATGCCAACTGCGTGGGTGGCGCGCGCGCCACCAGCGCAGACCGTTCTGCAGCTCTGTTTTCGCGCAACCCCGTGACTGGTGTTTCCGTTGTCATTGAACGTGACATCGAGGATTTACTGCGCCGCGCAGATCGCGACGATTACGATCCTTTCCTGCTGCCCGGCGATTCCATTGCATGTTACGACAGCACCATCACAAATATCGGAGAGGTTGGCCGGATCCTTGGCATTCTGGGGATCGCCGCAGCGCTTTAACGGTTAGGCGGCGTCGTTGACGCACCACGCAGATCTGCCCGCATGTACGGTCGCGTCATCGCCCATATACTCGGCAAGGCGTCAATTGCGGCTTGAATGGCTATGATGTCCTTGGTTTTCGCCGCCCGTTCGATCTCGATCAGCGCCAGCCTCAGATCGGTAGCGCCCATTGTGGCCGCACTTCCTGCGATACGATGGGCTCGGTCTGCGGTCTTTTTCAGGCCAAGCGTTTCAAAGCCCTTCAGATGTTCCAATGTCTCATCGACTTCTAAAACGAAGCGGTCCAACAGCGATTGCGCGGCCTCAACACCCAAACTGTCCCGCAACTCGTCGATTTGGCCGGGCATCACCGCTGAAGAAGGTTCAACCAGATCGGCCGCCCTCACCGAATCAGGGGAGATGTGCCCGGAAATGACTCGCATCAACGCCTCGCGGGCCAACGGTTTTGTCAGGATTTCGTTCATGCCATCAGACAGAAAGGCCTGCTGTTCCTCTGCCATCGCATTGGCGGTCAGCGCCACAATGGGCGTCTGTGCCGACGCCCCCTTCCCGGCGCGGATGGCCCGTGTAGCGCTGCGGCCATCCATTACCGGCATGCTGATATCCATCAGAATCAGATCGAAACGCTGCGCCTCGGCCAGGTCCACCGCGATCCGGCCATTTTGGGCTTCGATCACGGTATGACCTGCCCGCATCAGCATTTCGCGCGCAACCACACGATTGATCTCATTGTCTTCGACCAGAAGGATATGGCTTGCGTGCCCGGTGTTTCCGCGCGTATGGCGTTTTACATCGGCCTCTGGCGGCGCGATCGGTTTAATCGGGAACCGGATCTGGAAGGTGCTGCCCTTGCCCTCTTCGCTGTCGACCGCGATCGTTCCGCCGAGCGCTTTGACAAACCTCTGCGCAATACCCAGACCCAAACCAGTGCCCCCCACATCGCGGTCGTAAGAACTGTCGCCGGTCATGAAATCGTCGAAGATTTGGCTTTGCAGCGTGCTATCCATACCAATACCGGTGTCGCTGACGCTGATCGACAGATCGGGCAGTGCATCGCCATCGGCCATCACCTGGGCGGTCACGGAGATGTTGCCGTCATGAGTGAATTTCACCGCGTTGCCGATCACATTCATCAGGATGTGCTGGATTCGGTCGCGGTCCGCGTGGATCCAGTCGGCAGGCTTGCCCACCCAACCCCATTGCAGCGTCGTGTCATTCGCCGAAGCTGCCCCGCTTTGGTTGTCCACAATGTCCTGCACCAGACTGCTGATGTTCATCGCTACGGGCCGCAGCCTCAGCTTGCCTGCATCGTATTTCGTGATGTCGAGCACATCAGAGATATGGCTCATCAGCAACTTGCCGGAGGTGTCCATATTCTTGATGTAACGGGCCTGCTTTGCGCTCAACCGCGTGTCCCGCAAGAGGGCGAGGTTGCCCAACAACCCGTTCAAGGGCGTGCGGATCTCGTGGCTCATCGTTGCCAGAAAATCCGTCTTTGACTTTTCTCCGGCAAGGGCGCGATCACGCGCCGCCACCAGGTCCTGTTCGGCGCGCACACGGTGCGAGATATCGCGAAGGAACGCGATGAATATCTCGCCTTGGTCAGTCTCGGCGGACTGAATGGCAAGCTCGACCGGGAAGATCTCTCCACCCGCGCGCTTGGCCTCAAGCTTGACCCGGCCTTTGCCAACCACGCGTTTCTCACCACCGGCACGCATCCGTTCCATTCCGGCCTCATGGGCCGCGCGATGGTGGTCGGGAACGATCAGATCGCTCATGCTTTGGCCAATCGCATCGCGGGCAGTGTAGCCAAAGATCTGCTCGGCGGCCGCATTGAAATCCAGAACAAGTCCTTTCGCATCACTCACAATAACGGCATCAAGCGCGGTGCCGGTGACGATGTTCATACGCTTGCTGGCCTCGATCGCCTCAGAGCGTCGCCGAACGTTCAGATTGTTCAGTCGGGTTAAGTAGAGCGCCAGAAGCAAAAGCGCCAGCAGAAGAACGGTTACGCCCGCGGCCAGTTGGGTCAAAGTCACCGCGACATTTGTCCGGCGCGAATCCGAGTCCCGCGCGAAGAAGTTCAGTCCCGAGTTTGACATCGAACGCACGTTCGAGCGCACGTCTAGGGATCTTTCTAAAAGCGTGGGTAAGGCAGCAACTAGCTCTGCATCACTTGAATCGATTACGGGAACTGCTTTGTCGAGAAACGCCTGCACAAGGCCCAGACTCACGGCAAAATCCGCGACCTCACGAAGGTCTTCGTATAGCGAGGATTCCCGCAGTGTCTTTATCCGGCTGTAGAAAATATCGAACTCTCGCCGGACTGTTTTCAGGTCGGGATCGCTCTCCTGCAAGGCTCGGACAAGGTGCAATTCGTATTCCAGAAACTCCACCTCGGCCTGCGACAAGGTCCATTGCACATTGTCCGAACTGGCAGAATTCAACAGGCGCAAATCACGCGCCACATTCACCGACAAGAAGACAATGGCCGCGAAAAACGTAACCGCCAGTAGCAGCCAGATCACCAGACGGGCGCGAAAAGTCGGACCATTGTTACTCAGCATCAGAGTCCGCTCCGGCTTTGCCGCGCCATGATGTACGGTAGTGACCTTAACAAGACCTAATTGACCGCTTCAATGCGGTCGAGCTGCCAAATGCTGCGGGAATAGACCACTTCACTGCGGTAGTCAGCATTGCTGTCGTAGGGGTAAATGACCCACAGTGGGCCTTTGTCGCGCACCGACATGGTGTTCCCGTCCATCTTGTAGGCAACAATTGGTCCACCAACTACGGCATCAGACAACGGGATTTCTACCACGTAGTCATTGATCGCCGTTGCTTTCAAGGTTGCACCTTCAATTCCCAACTCTTCGACCAGAACAGACAGAGATACGCCTTGAAATACGTTCTTGCCTTCGGTCCAGATCGTCGACGTTTCGACGATTGTGCTATCTAGTGCCTCGAGCATGTTCAGATCGAACTGCGCGCTTCCTTCGACGTTTGTCACATCTATCAATCCGGTGACGGTCAGGATCACCTCGCCTTCGGGCACGGCAAGGTCATTGGCCCAAAGTGGCGCGGCGGAAACGGCGACGATCGCCATGGCGTGAAAAAGAGCGCGAAGCATTGAGTATCCTTTGTTGCTTGGCACTCTATGGCATGAAACGGCGCTATTGCCCAATGGGCCAGATGGATAGCACCCTATCCGTTCGGATAGGGTGCCGCTCTCATGCAACCCGGTAAAGAGGGGCGGCGGCGGCCCGCCGATCAAGAAACGCGTTGAATTCGTCCCGCAGCTCAGGTCGGTCCATCACAAAGGCCGCTGTTGCCTGAACAAAACCTTGAACCGAACCGCAATCAAAACGCTCACCCTCAAAGCGGTAGCCTGTGATCCCTACACCTTCCACATCAGCGCTGATCGCATCCGTCAGTTGAAGTTCGCCGCCTGCCCCTGGCCCCAGATTTGCCAGACGGCCAAAGATCGAAGGCTCCAATATATAGCGACCAACAATCGCCTGAGTTGACGGCGCATGCTCTGGCTTGGGCTTTTCGACAAGCCCACGGGCATGGGAAAGCCGACCATGTTCGTTAGATACATCGAGGATACCATAAGATGACGTCTTCGAGCGTGGTACATCCATTGTTGCAACCATGTGGCCACCAATTTCACGGTGAGCTGCCACCATTTGACTTAGTGCGCCACGAGGTGCGCGGATCACGTCGTCTGGCAAAAGCACGGCGAAGGGTTCATCCCCGACCAACCGTTCAGCCAAGCGGACGGCATGGCCAAGGCCAAGCGGTTTGCTTTGGCGCACAAATGACAGGGCGCCTTCAGCCATCCGTGTGCGCTCAAGTGCCGCCAGAGCGTCGGTCTTGCCGCTGGCGCTCAGGCGTTGTTCCAAAGCGGCTGCGGTATCGAAATAGTCCTCCAGAGCGCCCTTGCCGGCGGCGGTGACAAAGATGAACTCCTCGATCCCGGCGGCGCGCGCTTCGTCGACCGCGTATTGGATCAGGGGACGGTCAATCAAGGGCAGCATCTCTTTCGGAATGGATTTTGTCGCTGGCAGAAATCTTGTGCCCATTCCAGCGACGGGGAAGACGGCTTTGCGGATATGTGTCATGGTCTTTTCCTTTCTGGGAAATCGGGGGGTCAATACGCGCCGCGGCCGGAGGCAACGGCGCCGAAAGTCCGCAGGATCAAGACAAGGTCCAGAAGCACAGTGCGGGAAGAAGCATAAGCGATGTCCATTTCGACCATCTGATCGAAATCGATATTTGCGCGGCCGGACACCTGCCAGACACCGGTGATTCCCGGTTTGACAGCTAACCGGCCCATGGCGCGCTTCGGGTAAGCGGCGACTTCGCTGGGCAGCGCCGGGCGCGGACCGACAATCGCCATCTCGCCCCGCAACACGTTCAGTATCTGGGGCAGTTCATCAATCGAGAAACGGCGGATGAAGCGCCCGACCAGCGTGACACGCGGATCGTGGCTGGATTTGAAGCACACTCCCTCCCGGTCCGATGTGGCAAGCAGGCCGGCCCGGCGGGTTTCTGCGTCAGTCGTCATCGAGCGGAACTTGAACATGGTGAAGGGCTTGCCGTCCTGGCCAACACGGGTCTGCCGGAACAGGATCGGCCCACGGCTGTCCAACCAGATCGCCACCGCCGTCAGTCCAAGCAGCGGGGACAAGATAAGCAAGGCGCCCGCCGAAACGGTAATATCCAGAAACCGGCGCTGGACATTCGCGACGGGTGTGCGGGCGATGACGGTCTTGGCCGCATGGGTCAGAAACGCAAGGTTGCCTGCCAGATAGCGCTTGGCCAAACGGCGCGGCTCTTGTGCCAGACGCCAGACCCATTCCATTTTTGCGCTACGCACCAGTTTCGGCGCGCGCACAACGGTTCCAGCGAGGAAATCAAACAGTGCTCCCACCGCCAGTGTTAGCGATGCGTTCAGATGATCGGCGTTTCTGTGTAGCCAGATCTCCTGCATCGGCACACCAAGTGCGACCAGCACGATGTCAGCCCCGCTGTCATTGATGTCCGCAATCACCGCCTCATCATCTGCGGCACCGGCAAATCCGTCGCGGGTTCCTGCGATGCGCAAGTGGGGAATCGCGTGGATCAGACGATTGGCAGCGGCATCTGCTGTGCCCGGCGTGCCACCAAATAGATAAACCGATTTCCCCATCCGGGCTGCGCGCTTCAGCAGCGCCGGAACCAGATCCGTCCCATTCAAGTTCTCAGTGAGTTTCTGGCCAGTCATCTTGGCCGCCAACTCGATCCCGATGCCGTCTGGAAGCAGGACGTCAGCAGCATCGACAGCGCGGCGGTACTCAGGGTTGCGGCGGCGGACATTGCAGCAATGGGCATTCATAAAGAACGCCCGGCGACGTTCTGGCGATAGCAGATGGTTGATCGCCTGATCGGCTGAGGCGTCGACCAGATCAAACCCTAATGCAGGAAGATGAGCAGTGGCAAGACGAGGCATTGCAATGGCATCAGACAGGTCGAACTGGGGCGTGAAGACAGCGTGTTTCATGGTGTAAGTCCTTGAGGTTGCGAAACTTGCCCTCAAGCTGACGAAAACGGCCTCTTCGCTCAACGAAGCGAACGGACAGGCCGCAGGGACTTTGGCGAACGGCGCTTTCCTTGCGGCTTACCGACCTATCCGAATGAACAGGATCGCGTCCAAAAGCGCCGTCGGACCCGCCATGGATGCGACAGAGTTTTGACGTGCAACGGCCTTGGTTACGGTCTAATAATAG
The DNA here is from genome assembly GCA_964352105.1 of uncultured Rhodobacterales bacterium. Classification (GTDB taxonomy): domain Bacteria; phylum Pseudomonadota; class Alphaproteobacteria; order Rhodobacterales; family Rhodobacteraceae; genus Litoreibacter. The sequence continues at coordinate 10,006 of CAYGQQ010000035.1, forward strand.
GAAAAAGGACACAGAGATGCGCGTATTGATTGCCGACGATCACGATTTGCTTCGCGACACACTGGTCCTTTTTCTGCAATCTCAGGGCGACATCGAAACCAGCACCGCCGCCGATCTGGCCGGCGCATGCAAGCTGATCGAGACGGAAGAGCCCTATGATCTGGTTCTGCTCGATCTCAACATGCCGGGGATGAATGGGCTTGATGGTCTGAAACACGCACTGGCGCTGGGCGGTGGACAGCGCGTGGCCCTGCTTTCGGGCGAAGCAACGCGCGATATCGCCGAACAGGCGCTCGAGGCCGGGGCTGCCGGGTTCGTGCCCAAGACACTGCCCGCGAAATCCATGATCAACGCGGTCAAATTTATGGCCATGGGCGAACAATATGCCCCCATCGATTTCATGACAGCAGTGGATGAGACGCCCTCGCATCCGCTGGCCGACAAGCTGACACCGCGTGAGCTTCAGGTCCTCAAAGGCCTGACCGAGGGCAAATCGAACAAGGAGATCGCACGCGATTTGGATATCACCGAGCCGACGGTCAAACTCCACATGAAGACCCTTTACCGCAAGGTTGGCGCGGCGAACCGTACCCAGGCCGCTTTGATCGCCCGCGAGGCCGGACTGTTCTGACCTATCCCGAGGGATAGTCGGCGACGCCAATGCCCCTGCGTCCTCCCCGTGCGCGCGCAGGTCAAAGCGCACCTCAAAGTATAGTGTCCCGAGCAAAGGAGATGCCCGATGACACTGCAAGACACCTTTACCGGCCCATCTGAACATGCGCCAAAGAAACGCCGCCTTTCGCTGCGCCGTATACTGATGGGCGGACGTATCGACGATCTTGGGCGTTTCCAGCGCTATCTTGCCTTCGCCCTTCTGGGCGGTGCACTGATCTGGGCTCCGATCACTGGCTACCTGCGCACGACACCCCTGTCCTTCAAATCGAGCACTTCCCTCATCCTGCCTGGCTCCGGCGCATCTGCGTCGATGAACCTTAACGGGATCGGTCAGGCGTCGTCATATGCGGATTCGGCCTTTTCCAGCAATTCGGTCAGCCCGACCGAGACCTACAAACGTCTTATCGGCGCCGACCGCATTCTGGAGGCGGCGGCACAGTCGATGGGCCTTAGCCGCAACGAATTCGGCAAGCCCCGCATCAACCTCGTGGACCAGACAAGCCTGATCCATCTCGAAATCACCGGCGGAAGCGCAGAAGACGCACAAGCGCGTGGTGATGCATTGCTGGCCGCCTTTTTTACAGAGCTGGACGCCCTGCGCTCGGACGAACAGACCACCCGAGAAGACAGTGGCCTTGCCGCCATCGCAGACTATCGCACTTCGGTGGCCGCCACCCGGGTAGATATCGCACAGCTGCAGCAGGAAACCGGTCTGATCTCTGCCAGTCAATACGACGCCATCGTGGAGTCGACCCGCCTGCTGGAAAGCCGCGTCCAGGACCTTGCAGCTACGCTCAGCGAGAAGTCGCAAAGAGTTGTCGCACTTGAGACCAGTCTTGGCATTCCGGCAGATGCCGCCGCCGCCACGCTCAAGCTTTTTGCAGATGCCGAATTTAATGCCCTGACCGAAGAGGTCGGCATCCACGCAGCAGCCCTGGCCGAAGCCCGGTCGCAGTTTGGCGAAGGCCATCCCAAGGTTCAGACCGCCCGCGCGGCCCACGGCGCGGCAACCGCTGCAGCGCTGCGTCAGGCGGCATCGGTCACAGGGCTGGACGCGGCGCAGCTCGAAAACCTCGATCTGGCACCTGCTGGCGCGCGCGCTGACCTTCTGGCCCAGCTTGTCCGCATGGAAGCAGAGCGTTCCGGAGCAGCACGTGAATTCGCCACACAGTCGGCCAGGCTGACCGAGGAACAAGCTCGGCAGCAGAACCTTGCTGCAGCCGCTGCCCACCTTCAAGATCTGCAGCGCGACTTTTCGGTCGCCGAGGCTGTATTTGCTACGGCGATCGCGCGTACCCAGTCGACGAAATCCGACGTCTACGCCTCGTATCCGCTGGTCCAAGTGCTAGAAAATCCCTCATTGCCGGATCGCGCTTCGTCGCCGAACCGCAAGCTTGCCATTGCCGCGGGCGGAGCCGCAACCTTGATGATGCTGCTCGGCCTGCTTCTGGGCTGGATGCGGTCTGCGGTCATTGGACGGTTGCTCGACGCACCCGTTTCGCCAGGGGCGAGCAATAAACGTGAGGCGTCCGCATGACACCGCAGAATCCAGCCGAGCGCATGGTTTACAAGGCTATGACCCTCACCTGGCCCTTTTATGCGGTCGGCGCGCTCTATGTCGTCGGCCCGGTTTTGGCTTGGATCCTTGCCGGAATGGCGGTGCTCTCGCTCTATCTCGGGCCTGCGATACGACACGATCTGCGTGCCACTGGCCCGGTGCCACCACTGATCTGGGCATGGATGATCGGTATGTGCGTGATGTTGGTCGCCCTCTGGGTCGGGCATCTGGACTGGGGGCTTGGTCTGAAGCAGACCATCAAGTCCTCCATCGGTTGGGCCAAAGGCTGGGCACTTCTGGCACTCTTTCCCCTTGTCGGAGCGGTGCTGCCAATCCGGCGGTCCGTACTCATCCGCGGCCAATGTGTGATCGGAGCGTGGACTTTGGCGCTGGCGCCGCTCCTGCTTGCCGCGCCCTACATTGGGCTGCCCGAGCGCATCTTTACATCGCCACTCAAGGCCGTTGGCGGACCTGGGCCGGAATATTTCAGCGTATTTCTGTACACTTTCGACCCCGCCAGTTGGTCACCTCGGTGGCAATTCTACGCCCCTTGGTCGCCTTTTGCGGCGCTTCTGGGCGTCGTCATGGTGCTGTTCGCCCTAGAGGAAAAAGACCGCAAATGGATGCTGGCAGGGCTTGGCGCGGGCATCTTGATGATCCTCGCGTCGAAATCCCGCATGGGGTTGGTCGGGCTGGTGGCCTGTACGATCGCCCCGCGCCTAATGCCGCTGATCCTGCGCGGCTGGGCGTGGCACGCCACGGCAGCGCTGACCGCGTCGCTGGCGGTTCTGGGCACCGCTCTGATGACTTTGGCGCAGGACGCCGTATCCGCCTTCAAGGGCGCGCGGGCCGACAGCACCCGCGTGCGTGAAACTCTCCAGCGGATCGCCAGTGAGCGCTGGCAAAATGAAGCCGTGTGGTTTGGCCACGGCACGGTCCACCCCGGTTCACATGCCGTGGAATACATGCCGATCGGCAGTCACCACACGTGGTACGGGTTGCTCTTTGTTAAAGGCCTGGTGGGCTTTGCCGCCTTGCTGATCCCGATGCTGTGGCACACTGGTGTGACAATGATCGACGCCGCCCAGCACCCGCGTGGTCGGCTTCCAATGGGTATATTGATGACGATCATCCTGTTGTCCTTCGGCGAGAATCTTGAGATCGAGGCATACATGCTTTGGCCAGGCCTGGTGCTGTTGGGCGTCCACCTGCGCGAAGTAGCAGCCGAATTATCGCCGACGGCATCCTTGACCGCCAAGTCGGACTCGCACCTGAGGTAAGCGCGTCGGAACTGCTAAACCAAAAATACCATTCTCATCTCGTTCCAGCAGGACAATTTGCTACGGCCAAGCCCCAACAGAACGCCTACGTCTAGCGCTACAACCCAACGGTCCGCCACGGATGGATGGGCCTCGATATCTTCGATAGCATCGAGGAGGTGCAGCAGACTACCACCGAGTGGCTGTGGTCGTACAACAATGAGCGCTCAAACATGGACAACGGCGGGATAACCCCTGCCCAGAAACTGAAAATGGTCGCGTAAACTCCAGGACCACTCCCCGCAAAAATGGGGGATTACCGCATCATCAAGCGGGCTCGAAATAGTTACAACATATTTTACAACATCACTCGATGCGCATCCGCAAAGCTCTGGAAATACAAAGCGAATTTAGAACTACCTGTTCCATCCATCATAGGCGCGACCGATAATCTATGTGCTTTGGTCTGGTCCATCGTCTCAAATATAGGTTGTTCGGCGCGTTTGCCGAGGGTTTCCCAGCCTTTAGCGCACTCCAGGCGATGTCACCAGTCAACGGCCACCGATCAGGCTTTCAAGATACCCCGTTGGATCTGATCTTCCTCGATCGATTCAAAGAGCGCTTTGAAGTTGCCTTCCCCAAACCCGTCATCGCCTTTGCGTTGGATGAACTCAAAGAAAATCGGACCGATCACGGTCTTGGAGAAGATTTGCAGCAGGATGCGGGTCTCGCCCCCGCCGATGACCCCTTCGCCATCAATCAGAACGCCGTTTTTCTTCATCCGGTCGATGGGTTCCTCATGGCCCGTGACACGCGCGAACGACTTGTCATAGTAAACCTCGGGCGGGCCCGGCATGAACTTCACACCCTTCTCACCGATCAGGTCCGTACAGGTGTAAATGTCGTCACACCCCACCGCGATATGTTGGATGCCCTCGCCTTTATACCGCTTGAGATATTCTTCAATCTGGCTGTTCTCATCGGCGCTTTCATTGATCGGGATCCGGATTTTCCCGCAGGGAGAGGTCAGCGCACGGCTGGTCAGCCCCGTCATCTTGCCTTGGATGTCGAAGAACCTGATCTCTTTGAAGTTGAACGCGGTTGCATAGAATTTGTACCAGGTGTCCATATTGCCGCGCATGACGTTGTGGGTCAGGTGATCAAGGTAGTAGAAGCCTGCGCCAATGGGACGCGGATCGGTCTCGCCGGTCCAATTGAATTCCTCAGTATAGGGGGACTTGCCGGCGTCATAATCCTCCACGAAATAGAGAAGCGAGCCGCCAATGCCGATGACCGCAGGCACATCCAGCGACTTGCCCGGACCGGTGTATTCCTCCGCCCCGTAGTCTACCGCGCATTTCAGGGCGTGGGCCGCGTCCACGGTGCGCCACGCCATCGCGGGCGCACAAGGTCCGTGAGCGTCCACAAATTGCGCCGCATGGCTGTCCGGCTCCCGGTTGATCAGGTAATTGACGCCGCCCTGACGATAAAGGGAGATGTCTTTGGTCTTATGCCTCGCAACCTCAACATAGCCCATCTTGGTAAACAGAGCTTCCAGAACGCCCGGCTCCGGATGGGCGAATTCTACAAACTCGAACCCGTCGGTCCCGGCGATATTGTCTGCATCAATTGTAGCTTTAGGTGAGTTGTGAGGGAATGGTCCCATGGTGTTTCTCCAACGAAGGTCTCGCGTGGATTCCGTGCCCCCCACGCAGATCTCAAATTGCCCCGGCCCGCGGGGGTTCGACTTCGAAGGAAATGTTAGCCCCTTGGGCAGCATCACCATTTGAGAAATAATACCTCGAGGCCGAAGCTTAAATCCAGTACATTTTCCACTTTTCCGAAAGACGGCCACGGCACTTGGCCCTGCCCGAAATCCCGCGAATTGATCAAAACCGGGAAAATCACTGATAGAGATTCTACTCAAACATGGTAAAATAAGCCTGAGATTCAGAGTAAACATGAGGAACGAGATGATTTTTAAAAATATTTCAATGGCTTGTGCCGCCGCCCTTTTGATCATGAGCCCAACGACCCGCGCCTCTGCAGATGCAGGTGATTTCGTGGCTGGGGCTGTCGTGGGTGTCGTGGGCAGCGCATTGGTGCGCAATGCCCAACGCAATAACAACACTCGCACAACGACCCGATCCACGCCGACGCGGAACTACAACACAGCCGCCCGCGCCGAAAACCGCCAGATCCAGACCTCACTGAACTATTTTGGCTTTCCGGCCGGAACACCTGACGGTGTGATGGGGCGCAATTCGCGCAACGCGGTGTCAGGCTATCAAGCCCATATGGGGTACGCTGCCACCGGACAGCTGACGCAGTTTGAAAAAGACTTCCTGCTGACCTCATATAACCGGGCCCTGGCGGGCGGCGCGGCGACAAATCAATTGATCGCCACCAACCCACAAGGCTCGCGTGGGCTGCTTTTGCAGTATCGCAACGAACAAGCAGGCACCGGCGGCGTTCTGGCTGCGACCCCTGCCCCGGTTCCTGCGGCACCGACCACAACCACCGTCGTGGTTGCCCCGCAAGTTCAGCCAGCCCCTGCGCCGACACCTGTGCCAGCCGCCCCTGTGGCGACCTTGGTTGCAACACCTGCACCCGCCGCGGCGCTGCCGTCCTTCCTGGGCGCAACTGAAAGTGTCTCCCTGACCTCCCATTGCAATCAGATCAGCTTGCTGACCTCGTCCAATGGCGGTTTTGCGACCGAGGCCACGATGACGGACGCGAACTTTGCGTTGAACGAACAGTTCTGCCTGGCGCGCACTTACGCGGTGTCAAAGGGCGAGGAATTGGTCTCCAAAGTGCAAGGCTTCACGCCGGATCAGATCGCAGCGCAGTGCAAAGGCTTTGGCGGTACGCTGTCTGATCTAGTCTCCGCAGTGTCTTTGAAACCCCGCGCGGAGATCAGCAAGGACGTGTCCAGCTTCGTGCAGACCGCCGGCATGGCACCCGCACAATTGGCAGGCACGTCGAAGATCTGCTTGTCAGTGGGGTACCGCACCGATGACATGGATGTGGCCATCGGCTCCGCGCTGCTGCTGAGCGTCCTGGGCGAAGCGGCCTACGGGGAGCTGTTGGGCCACCATCTGGCGCAAGGCATCGGCGCTTCAAAACGCCCCGATCTTGCCAAAGACTGGTACGAGTTGGCGCTGAGCACGGTCGAGTCCGGTGTGACACCTGTTTTCGCGCCGGGTCAGCCAGAGCGCACAGCCCTGCTGCGAAAAGCGACCCTGAACCTTGGTGCGGCCCCGGCGGCCCCAACGCCTCAGGTCCAACCGGTCAGCGCACTTCCAACCTTCCAGGTTGAAAACTAAGCCCGCTTAGGCGTTTGAAAAAGAAGCCCCGTCTTGCAAGTGCAAGGCGGGGTTTTTCTTTGCTTGAAGCGCCGTGAAAACTGGCCTGATTAGGCCGCAGCAACCGCCCGGCCCGTCATGACCTTGGCCAGATGCGCCCGGTAATCGCCTGAGCCATGAAGATCTGAAATCATGCCAGAGCCATCCAAAGTCAGCCCAGCCAGCGCGCCCGCGTCGAAAGTTTCGCTCAAGGCTGCCTCAGCCTCCGTCCAGCGGAACACGCCTTCCTCAGACGCCCCGGTGATCGCAACCCGGACACCGTCAGCAAATTTCGCAACGAACACGCCAACCATCGCAAAGCGCGATGCGGGCTGCACGAATTTCTGGTAGTTCGCAGCCATTGGCACCGGGAATTTCACCTCTGTGATGATCTCGCCTTCCTCAAGTGCTGTGGCAAACATCCCCTCAAAAAAGTCATCCGCCGCAATCTCACGGGACTGGGTCTGGATCGCAGCCCCAGAGGCGAGAACCGCCGCCGGATAACACGCGGCCGGATCATTATTGGCAACGCTGCCGCCGATTGTGCCGCGATTTCGCACTGCCGGGTCGCCGATTTGGCCCGCGAGCGCCGACAAGGCCGGGTAGCTGCCATCGGCGGCCACGGCCGCGTGGGTCGTGGCCCCACCGATGCACAAACGGCCCGCGTCATCGGTGCAAATGCCGATCATCTCGGCAATGCCACTGAGGCTGACCAAGGTCTCCGGACTGGCCAAACGTTGCTTCAAGGTTGGGATCAGCGTCTGCCCACCACCCAAGGCCTGCGCTTCGTCGGAGCCCAGCGCGGCGACGGCCTCAGCAATCGTCGTGACGCGTTTGAATTCAAAATCGTACATCGCGGCCTCCTACTGCGCTGCGACGTCAGGAACGTCCTGACCTGAAGCGGCCATGATCGCAAAGACGATGTTCTGATAGCCAGTGCAGCGGCAAATATTGCCTTCGAGATAGTCGCGAATTTCCGCCTCGGAGGGCTTGGGGTTCTCTTTCAACAGCGCCGCCGTCGTCATCACCATGCCCGGCGTGCAATAGCCGCATTGCAAGCCATGATGCTGCTGGAAGGCCATTTGGATCGCGTTCAACGTCCCATCAGCTTCGGCCTGACCTTCGATCGTGGCGACCTCTGCGCCTTCTGCCTCGCATGCCAGCATCGTGCAGGATTTCACCAATTTGCCGTCCACATGCACTGAACACGCCCCACATTGCGAGGTATCGCAGCCGATATGCGTGCCGGTCAGCTTCAACTGATCGCGCAGCACGCTGGACAAAAGCGTGCGCCCTTCGACCTCAACCGAGACCGGTGCGCCGTTCACATTCATCGTGATTTTGGTCATGTCATCCGCCTTTCCTGACGCCTCGGGGCCCTAGCCGACCAGCTTTTTCAGCCAGCTCTTCTTTGCCTCAACGGGATCGCCCGCATCCTCAGCGGGGCCTTCCAGGGCCGTCTGAAACCGCTCAAAAAACTGGTCCGCCAGTTTCTTGGTGAACCCGTCGATCACGCGCGAGCCCAACTGTGCAAGCTTGCCGCCAACCTTCGCCTCGACATCGTAATTCAGCCGCGTGCCATTGGCACCGTTTTCAAGCGTCACCGGCTCCAGCGTTATGGTCGCGCCGCCTTTGGCAAACCCCGCAGGACCGCCCTTGCCAGCGCCAGCCAGAACACAACTGACCGGCGCGACCATATCACTGATCGTGACCTCTCCTTTGAACTTCGCCTTCACCGGACCTACTTTTTGCACCACCACGGCCTGAAACCCATCCTCAGCCGTGCCGGTCAAGTCCTCACAGCCCGGGATGCACGCCTTGAGCACATCTGCATCCAAAATCGCGGCCCAGACATCTTCCGGGCGCGCTTCGATATCACGGTGATCGGTAAGTTGCATCTCGGGGCCCTCTCAGAACGGTAAATCCGTGCATCTTGCTAAGGCAAACTCGCCCATCACCCCGCGGACCTCAAGAGGTTTCTTTGCCGTCTGTTAGCGCGCGCACTTAACGCGCGGCCAACCCGAACTGCCCTGCCCCGGCGCGATACCACGCCCGGATCAAGGCGCGTTCCTCAGGCTCAATATAGCTGACATTGGCGGGCGGCATAGCATGGCTGACCCCGGCTTGCAGATAGATCTGGCGCGCTTGCGTGGCGATGTCATGCCGGGTTTCAAGGTTAACATTCTTGGGGGCCCAGCGGATACCTTCCCAAAACGGCTCCCGGGCATGACACATCGAACATCGGCCCAAAACGATGTCACTGACCTGATCGAAACTTTCAACACTGGCAAATTTCTCGGCCTGCGGCCCCATGGCTTGGGTTTCATCCTTGGGCAGCCCCGCGCTCGACAACCAGGCGGCGATGATAAACAGGATCACGGTCGCACCAATGGTCCAGTTCGGCACCTTTTTCTTCATATGCATCGTGTTGAAATAATGCCGGATCGTGACGCCCATCAGAAACACGAGGCTGGCGATAATCCAGTTATACTCCGTCGCGAACGCCAGCGGATAATGATTGCTGAGCATCAGGAAAATGACCGGCAAGGTCAGGTAATTGTTATGGGTGGAGCGCAGCTTGGCGATCTTGCCGTATTTGGGATCCGGCGTCCGGCCGGCCTTCAGATCCTCAACGACAACGCGTTGGTTGGGCATGATGATGAAAAAGACATTGGCGCTCATGATGGTTGCGGTGAACGCACCGAGATGCAGAAGCGCCGCCCGCCCCGTAAAGACTTGCGTATAGCCCCAGGCCATCGCCACCAGCAAGATGAACAGCAGAACCATCAGCGTTGTCGGGCTTTCACCCAGCGCGGATTTGCAAAGGAAATCATAGATCAGCCAACCGATGGCCAGCGACCCGGCCGAGATCAAGATCGCCTGCCAGACCGCCAGATCGGCGACATTGGGATCGATCAGATACAGCTCCGCCCCCGCCCAATACAGCACCGCAAGCATCGCAAACCCGCTAAGCCAGGTCGAATAGCTTTCCCATTTGAACCAGGTCAGATGCTCGGGCATCTCCGCCGGGGCCACCAGGTATTTCTGGATGTGATAAAACCCCCCGCCATGGACCTGCCATTCCTCCCCATCCGCAGGGCCCGCAATAGTGCGGTTCAGGCTCAGATCCAGCGCGATGAAATAAAACGACGACCCGATCCACGCGATGGCCGTGATCACGTGCAGCCACCGCACCGCGAAGGCAAACCAATCCCACATTATCGCCAAATCATACATACATCCGGTCCCCTGTTTTCTTTGGTCTAGCCTAGCGTGCTTGAGTTCCCTACGGAAATAGCGAATTATGCGGGGCAGTTTCAAAAATGATGCGAAAATGAGCTACGTCGAAGGTATCAGAACTTTTATCAGGGTCTTTGATCTTGGGTCCATGTCGGCGGCGGCGCGGGATTTGCGGATTTCCCCTGCGGTGGCGTCTGCGCGGATTTCGCAGCTGGAACATCACCTCAACACCCGCCTGTTTTCGCGCACGACCCGCAGTTTGCAACCGACCGAACAGGGGCGGGTATTCTATGAAGGGGCGACACGCATTCTGGACGCGATCAACGACGCGGAAGCTACGCTGACGGATGCGACCCAGACCTTGCGCGGAACGATCTTTGCCGCCGCCCCGTTAAGCGTCGGGCGCAAACTGCTGGCCCCGCTGATCCCCGGTTTCAAAGCGCTGAACCCGCAGGTCGATATCCGTCTGCGCCTGTCTGACCGAAAGGTCGATCTGGTGGCCGAAGCACTGGACGTTGTCCTGTTCCAAGGCCAGCCCGACGATTCAAACCTGATGTGGCGGCAATTGGCGAGCTGCCCGCGCGTGCTCTGCGCCGCGCCCGGCTATATCGCCAAACGCGGACATCCTGAAACCGGAGCCGAATTGGTCGATGATAAGCATGACTGCCTGACCTTGCGCTATCCCGGCGCAGCCGAATTCCGCTGGACGTTGCAGACCGAAACAGGCCCCGAAAAATTCGCCATCACCGGTCCGTTTGAGACCGATGACAGCGACGTTCTGACCGATTGGGCGCTTGGCGGATCGGGCGTCATCATGAAACCCGTCTACGAGATTTCAGATCATCTGACCTCCGGCGCATTGGTCGAGGTTTGCGCAAAAACCCCGCCCTTGCCAGTACCTTTGGGCTTCCTCTTTCCTCATAAACGCCATCAAGACCCTAAAATCCGCGCCTTTATCGACTATATGGCCGGCCCCATACTGGCCTCCGTTCGGCAGGACTAGCTGCCACGATAGGTCGAATATCCAAACGGGCTCAGCAGCAGCGGAACATGGTAATGATCTTGCTGCGACATGCCGAAGCGAATGGGGATTTCGGACAGAAAACGCGGATCCTCACGCGGGACGTCACAGGCATCAAGATAGGCACCCGTTGCAAAGATAAGCTCATAAACACCTGTTTTGAATTTACTTTCTGGCAAGATTGGGCTGTCTGTACGGCCATCGGAATTGGTCACGGCGGTTGCGATCTTGCGATGCGAATTGCCGCTGACCCGGTACAAGGTGATCTCGATCCCTTCCGCCGGGCAACCCCGCGCGGTATCAAGAACATGTGTTGTTAAATAGCCGGGCATCTGCGTTCTCCGTTGCATCTGGTCTGGACGACAGCATCCTATGGGAAGACAGTCACTAAAACAGAGCGTTTTGGGAAGGTCTTTCAAAAACTATTTGTAAGTCATCCCAATTATTTTGAATTACCGTTTTGACAGGAGAGATGTATGAAACGTTACCCTCGTGATTTGCTCGGATATGGCGCGACGCCCCCGAACGCGAACTGGCCCGGTGCGGCCAAGATCGCGGTGCAGGTTGTGCTCAATTACGAAGAGGGTGGCGAGAACAACGTCTTGCACGATGACGCGGCCTCGGAAGCTTTTCTATCCGAGATCGTGGGTGCCAGCGCCTGGCCCGGCATGCGCCACTGGAACATGGAATCTATTTATGAATACGGTGCCCGGGCGGGGTTTTGGCGCGTTCACCGACTCTTCACAGAGCTAAACATTCCCTTAACGGTTTACGGCGTCGCCACTGCGCTCGCGCGCAGCCCCGAACAAGTCGCCGCCATGAAAGCCGCCGATTGGGAGATTGCCAGCCACGGCTTGAAATGGATCGAATACAAGGATTTCGATGAAGATGACGAGCGCGCGCATCTGCAAGACGCGATCGAGCTGCACAAACAGGTCACCGGCGCGCGGCCAACGGGCTGGTATACCGGGCGGTGCTCTGACAACACCGTGCGCCTTGTCGCGGAGGAAGGCGGGTTCGACTATATCTCTGACAGCTACGCCGACGACCTGCCCTATTGGTCCCGCATCAGTGACCGGGATCAGCTGATCATTCCTTACACGCTTGATTGCAACGACATGCGCTTTGCCACCCCCCAAGGCTTCAACTCAGGGGAGCAATTCGAGACCTATCTGCGTGACAGCTTTGATGCGCTTTATGCTGAAGGCGTGGCTGGCCAACCAAAGATGATGTCCATCGGCTTGCATTGTCGCCTGATCGGCAGACCTGGTCGGATCATGGCCCTGAGACGGTTCTTGGACTACGCGCAAAGCCACTCAGATGTCTGGTTTGCGCGCCGGATCGATATTGCAAAGCACTGGGCAGACACGCATCCGGCGGAGGTTCGCAAACGCCCTTCCCAGCTGTCCAAATCAGATTTTGTCGCTGCCTATGGCGGGGTGTTTGAGCATTCGCCTTGGATCGCGGAACAGGCCTGGGATTTGGAAATGGGGGCCGCCCATGACACGCCCATTGGCGTGCATTCCGCGCTCTGTCGCATCTTCCGCAGCGCTGATGATACCAAGCGACTGGAGGTTCTCGATGCCCATCCAGACCTTGCGGGAAAGCTTGCAGCAGCCAAGCGCCTGACCGCGGAAAGCACGGCCGAGCAATCAGGCGCGGGCCTCGATGCCTTGACCGACAGCGAGCGGGAAAAATTTTCTCAACTCAATGAGGATTACACCGTAAAGCACGGATTTCCTTTCATTATTGCAGTCAGGGATCACACAAAATCCTCCATTCTTGAAGCCTTCACAACCCGCATCGACAATTCCAGTCGGGACGAGTTTCTGACCGCCTGCGCACAGGTTGAACGCATCGCGTATTTGCGTCTGGCTGACATGTTCGGAGTTGCCCCGTGACCAGTTATGCCTTCCCACCGGGCGGCCTGCCGGACCAAACACACTCCCCCGAGGGACGAGCGGTTTTCACCGAGGCTTACGCGTTTCTGCCCGCCGAAACGATGCGCGATATTGTGACCTCCTTTTTGCCCAGCTGGGACGGGATGCGGTGCTGGATAATTGCCCGCCCGCTCAGCGGTTTCGCCGAAACCTTCGCGCAATACGCGGTGGAGCTGCAACATGGCGGTGGCAGCGATGCCCCTGATCCCGACGAAGGTGCCGAGGCGGTTTTGTTTGTCGCAACTGGCCAGTTGCACCTGTCGATCAATGGCGAGCCATACGATCTAAGCGCAGGCAGCTATGCCTATATCCCGCCGACTGCGCATTGGACGCTGCGCAACCGCTCGGGTGGGATCGCGCAATTTCACTGGGTCCGAAAACGCTACGTTCCCGCCGCAGGACTGCGCATGCCAGAGCCCTTTGTGACCCGCGACAGCGACGTCACGCCAACACAAATGCCCAACACCGATCTGTGGGCAACAACGCGCTTTGTAGACCCTACGGACCTGCGCCACGATATGCATGTCAACATCGTGACGTTCCAGCCTGGCGGTCTGATCCCCTTTGCCGAGACCCATGTTATGGAGCATGGGCTCTATGTGTTGCAAGGCACCGCACGTTATCTTTTAAATACTGATTGGGTCGAGGTCGGCCCCGGCGATTTCATGTGGCTGCGCGCCTTTTGCCCACAAGCCTGCGTGGCCACGGGCGATGAACCCTTTCGTTACCTTCTTTACAAAGACGTAAACAGGCACCCTTCGCTATGTCTGTGATCACCATAGCGCCACTGACGGCGCAGGCCTTCGCGCCCTTTGGCGACGTGCTCGATTGCGCGGGCGCGCCGGACAAGATTATCAATCAAGGGCTCTGCGCGCGCTTTCACAACCGCGCCAAGATTGAGCTGACAGATGGGACTGCGGGCATCAGCCTGTTCCGCTCCGAGGTGCGCGCCCTGCCCTACACGCTTGAGATGATGGAGCGTCACCCGCTGGGAAGTCAGGCGTTCATTCCGATGAGCCATGACCCGTTCCTTGTTATCGTTGCTGAAGATAAAGGCGGAGCACCCGCAACACCGCTCGCTTTTGTGACAACGCCCGGACAGGGCATCAATTTCCACCGCAATACCTGGCACGGCGTCTTGACGCCTTTGCGCGCGCCCGGCCTGTTTGCGGTTGTCGACCGAATTGCCGACGATGCGGACCCGTCAGCAAATTTGCAAGAGCACTGGTTCGCGCAAAAGATCCTCATTCAAGAGGGCAAATAGCACATTCACGGGGAGATATAGAATGGCTGATACTTCACTGGGGACCGCCGCACAGCTGCGCGATCCCAACTATACACCGGCACTTGCGAAAGCCGTGCCACTTGGCATCCAGCATGTGCTGGCAATGTTCGTCTCAAACGTCACACCGGCGATTATCATCTCTGGCGCAGCGGGCTTTGGTTTTGGCTCAGATGCGGGGGCGCAAGGCTTCCCCGACATGACCTATCTGATCCAGATGTCGATGCTGTTTGCCGGCGTTGCCACACTATTCCAAACTGTTGGCATGGGCCCGGTGGGGGCACGTTTGCCCATTGTGCAAGGCACAAGTTTTGCGTTCATTCCGATCATGATCCCACTGGTGGCCGGTAAGGGCGTCGAGGCACTGCCCGCGCTTTTTGGCGGTATTATCGTGGGTGGGATATTCCACATCATCCTCGGGACATTCATCAAGCAAATCCGCTTTGCCTTGCCACCGCTGGTCACAGGTCTCGTCGTCACGATGATCGGTCTGGCGCTGGTCAAGGTAGGCATCCAGTATTCCGCAGGCGGCATCCCCGCGATTGACAAACCGGAATATGGCAGCTTGCTGAACTGGTCTGCCGCTCTGGTCGTGGTTTTCGTCACGCTTGGTTTGAAGTTCTTTGCCAAGGGGATGCTGTCCGTCTCAGCCGTCTTCATCGGCATCATCGTGGGCTATCTCTATGCCTTGATGGTCGGCATGGTGACTTTTGAAGGTATCGGCACAAGCTGGGACCGCGCAGCAACTTTCGCCGCACCGATCCCCTTCAAATACGGGTTCGAATTCTCTTTTGCGGCGATCATCGGCTTCTGTCTGATGGCGTTTGTTTCGGCGATTGAAACCGTGGGCGACGTCTCGGGCATCACCAAAGGCGGTGCCGGACGCGAGGCCACGGATATAGAAATCCAAGGGGCCACTTACGCTGACGGTGCAGGTTCCGCCATCGCAGGTATCTTCGGCGGCTTCCCGAACACCTCCTTCAGCCAGAACGTTGGTCTGATCGCCATGACCGGCGTGATGAGCCGCCATGTCGTCACAATCGGCGCGCTGTTTTTGATCCTGTGCGGGTTGATCCCGAAGGTCGGAGCCGTGATCCGCACGATCCCCATTGAAGTGCTGGGCGGCGGCGTCATCGTCATGTTCGGCATGGTCGTGGCCGCCGGTATCTCGATGCTGTCAGACGTGAACTGGAACCGCCGCAACATGGTGATCTTCGCGATTGCCCTGTCCATCGGTCTGGGTCTGCAACTTGATCCCAAAGCGGTGCAATACCTGCCCGACACGCTGCGCATCTTGATGACAAGCGGGCTGCTGCCTGCCGCCGTCATCGCGATTGTTCTGAACCTAGTCCTGCCGGAAGACCTTGACGCGGAAGCCACTGACGAAGTCTCAGGCGGCATGTCCGGTACTGGCAAAGGAAGCTTGGGTAAATAATCCGCTCACGGAATTAACCCAGAAAGGGCCTACGCAACTGCGTGGGCCCTTTTTCATTTTTGGTCGCAGAATTGCCGCGCTTTGCAGCTAAATCGCAAGAACGCCTTGGACATTTGCCGGTCACGAGGGTAGCCAGTAGGAAATCTTGCAAGGAGCCTTTCATGACCCTTTTCACGTGTTTCAAAAGCTATGACGTCCGCGGCCAGTTGGGCGTGAACCTCGATGAAGAGATCGCCTACAAGATCGGCCGCGGCTTTGCAGTCGCGATGAAACCCAAGCTGGTGGTCACCGGGCGCGACATTCGCGAAAGTTCCCCGGTTCTGCAAAGCGCCTTGATCGAAGGGCTGCTGGATGAGGGCGTCGACGTTTTCGACATTGGCTATTGCGGCACCGAAGAGGTCTATTTCGCCACAACACATTATGAGGCAGATGGCGGTCTGATGGTCACGGCGTCGCACAACCCGATTGACTATAACGGCATCAAGATGGTGCGCGCAGGCTCCCGGCCCATTTCTGGCGATGACGGTCTGGGCGAGATCAACGCGCTGGCCTCAGCCAACGAATTTGGCCCCGCCAAATCGCGCGGCACGCTGACCGAGAAAGACCCCAGGGCCGCCTATGCCGATTGCGTTTTGTCCTTTGTCGATGCCTCCGTTTTGAAACCGATGAAAATTCTGGTGAATGCAGGCAACGGGATCGCTGGGCCGAGCTTTGATGCCATCGCCGATAAATGCGCGGCGGCCGGTATGCCGTTTGAGTTCATCCGCCACCACCATGACCCGGATGGGACATTCCCCAATGGCATCCCGAACCCGCTTCTGGAAGAAAACCGCGACAACACGGCGATCCCTGTACGCGAACATGGTGCGGATCTGGGCGTTGCCTGGGACGGCGATTTCGACCGCTGTTTCTTCTTTGACGAGACCGGGCGGTTCATCGACGGCGAATATGTTGTCGCACTTCTGGCCTCGGCGTTCCTGCCGAAATATGCGGGCGCAAAAATTATCCATGATCCGCGTGTGATCTGGGCCACGTTGGACGCTGTTAATACCGGTGGCGGGGAGGCCGTTGCCTCCAAATCCGGGCACAGTTTCATCAAGGCCAAGATGCGCGAGCTGGACGCCGTCTATGGCGGCGAGATGTCCGCGCATCACTATTTCCGCGACTTCATGTATTGCGATAGCGGCATGATCCCGTGGCTTTTGGTGGCCGAGCATATGTCGCGCACTGGCAAGAAATTGTCCGAGCTGGTCTTGGACATGCAGACCCGTTTCCCCTCCTCTGGTGAAATCAATTTCAAACTTGACGACAAACAACCCGCCATCGATGCGTTCGAGGCAAAATATGTCGCCACGGCAGATCATGTAGATCGTCTGGATGGCGTCAGCTTGGATTTCGGCGACTGGCGGGTGAACCTGCGCCAATCCAATACGGAGCCAGTGTTGCGCCTGAATGTTGAGGCGCGCGGTGATCAGGCCCTGCTTGATACCAAGGTTGCCGAGATTTCAGAGCTGATCGTGAACGCGGGCTAGCCCAACATCCGTGCGGCCATGTCCAGCATCCGGTTGGAAAAGCCCATCTCGTTGTCATACCAGCCAAAGACGCGGATCAAACCGCCTGCCGTTACATGGGTTTCCGGCCCTGCCATGACGATGCTTTCAGGCCGCGCGCGCAGGTCAGAGGATACCAATGGCATGTCGGTATAGCCAATTAACTGTTTGTTCGCGTCTTTGAAGATTTGGTTAACCTGCGCTTCAGTCGCGGATTTCTCCGTCCGGATCGTCAGATCAATCGCCGACACGCTGGCCGTTGGCACCCGCACACTTGTGGCGGTAATGCGCCCTGCCAGATGCGGCAAAACCAGATCGGTCAGTTGGCCCGCCGAGGTCGTTGTGGGTACCATCGACATGGCCGCGGCCCGCGAGCGCGCCAGATCACCGCGCGGCGCATCCACCGTAGGTTGCGAGCCGGTATAGCAATGGATCGTCGTCATATGACCGGTGATCACGCCCAGTTCTCGGTCCAAAAGCTGCGCCAGCGGGGCAAGCGCATTTGTGGTGCAAGACGCGTTGGAGACGATCTTCTGATCGCCAAGCGCGTCGTCATTTGCACCCAGAACGCAGGTGATATCCGCCGGAGGACAAGGCCCGGAGACCAAAATCCGCCCCGCACCAGCGCGCAGCCCAGCCTCGGCAAAGCCGCGCGAGTTTGCCTTGCCCGTGCATTCCAGAACCAGATCAACACCTGCCAGATCGACTTGCTCCAAATCGGCATGTCCGGTCAGTGGTATACGCACATCATTGATGGTCAGGCTTTCGTCATCGAAGGTGATCTCGCCGGGGAACGGCCCGAACACCGTGTCATGCTGCAACAGATAGGCGCAAAGCTCCGGCCGCGCGATATCGTTGAGGGCCACGACCTCGAACCCCTCCTGCGCGCGGGAACTGGCAAGCAGCCTCAGCACAGACCGTCCGATCCTTCCCAACCCGTTGATGGCAATTTTCCGGCTCATGTCAGCCTCTCTCTTCCTGCGTCTCAAGGCAAACCGTGGTGGGCCTTCGGGTGCTTGTCAAATGAAGCTCTGTTTGGTGGATCGTCACAGTTCCAGATGAAGCTAAGCTATTGCAACTGCTCCAACCCGCTCTCCACCATTTGCCGACGAGGATCATCCGAAGGCAACGCATCGCTGAGCCGTTTGGCGGACATCAGAGCTTCCCGCGCCAGACCAGCCTCCCCCAGCACGAGCCGCGCACGGGCCAGTTGCAACCACCCTTCCAGATCATCGGGGTCATCCTCCAGACGGTCCGCCAGGCGCGCCACCATGGAGCGCACAAACTCCGCGCGGTCTTCTTCCGACATCTCGCTTGCGGCTTCGACATCTTCCGCAGTTGGCCCCACGGAAGGTTGAGCCAAAGTGGCGAAAGGTGGCAGGCTGACCGGGTCAAGCCCGAAGCCCGCGCCCATCTTGTTGGCCTCTTGCAAAAAGACATCCATCCATGGCTCGCGCTGACTTGCGGCCGCGATCCGATCCAACAAAAGCTTGCGCCCATCCAGGGGCTGCCCCGCCTGATCCAGCGCGACTGCCGCATAATACGTCCCCGCCGGGTTTTCAGGATCCAGCGTGCGCGCTTGATCAATCGCCGTTTGCGCGCGCGGGGTAACGACGCCGTTTTCCGCTGTAATCAGCGCCTCTGCCAACCGGGAAAAGTCGCCCGAACTGGCCCCGTCCAACAAGGTCAGTTTTTCAAAGGCGTAGACGGCGTCGCTATAGCGATCCATGCGCATATAGGATAAGCCGTCCGTCCAAGTCAATAATCTGATAG
>CAYGQQ010000035.1:29092-29390 GCA_964352105.1 uncultured Rhodobacterales bacterium
ATGCGCATATAGGTCACGGCCAGGAGTTCCCACCCCTCGGCCTCCCCGCCATTTGGGTCCTCGTCCAAACGCTGGCGCAATCGGGTCGTCAGAATGTTGATCTCGCGCGCTTCATTTTGTTCATCCGCGCGATCCGCAAACGGCATACTGGGAACCCCAGGCGTGCCGGTGAAAGTATAAATCCCAGCCCCTGCCAACGGGATGACGATCGCCGCAATCACCAACAAAGCGGCACTTTGTGACCCGCTTCGCCCAGTGGTTTTGGACTTGCCAGCCGTAATCATCCGCCGCTTGATTT
>CAYGQQ010000036.1:0-28624 GCA_964352105.1 uncultured Rhodobacterales bacterium
GCTTTCGCAAGGGCAAGGTCCCGATGGCGCTGCTGAAAAAGCAGTTCGGCCCACGGGTCCTTGGCGAAGCGATGCAGGAAAGCATCGATGGTGCGATGTCCAAGCATTTTGAAGAAAGCGGCGACCGTCCAGCGGTGCAGCCCGAGATCAAAATGACCAATGAAGATTGGAAAGAGGGCGACGATGTTGAAGTGTCCGTCTCCTACGAAAACCTGCCAACGATCCCGGATGTTGATCTGAAAGCCATCAAGCTGGAAAAGCTGGTCGTGAAGGCGGAAGATAAAGACGTGCAGGAAGCCTTGGCCAATTTGGCAGAGAACGCGCAGAATTTTGAAGACCGCAAGAAGGGTTCCAAGTCCAAAGACGGCGATCAGGTTGTGATCGATTTCCTTGGCAAGGTTGACGGCGAAGCATTTGATGGTGGAGCTGCGGAAGATTACCCGCTGGTTTTGGGGTCAAACTCTTTCATTCCAGGTTTTGAGGCCCAGCTGGTTGGCGCAAAAGCCGGTGACGACGTCGAAGTGAACGTTGAGTTTCCGGCAGAATACCAAGCTCCGAACCTCGCGGGTAAAGCGGCTGTGTTCGAATGCAAGGTAAAGGCGGTCAAAGCGCCTGCTGCGGCGGAAATTAACGATGATCTGGCCAAGCGATTTGGGGCAGAAGACCTGGCCGCGCTGACTGCGCAAGTGTCTGAGCGTCTGGAAGCGGAGTTTGGCGGTGCGTCCCGCGCTGTCATGAAGCGCAAGCTGCTTGACGAGTTGGACAAGGCTGTTTCGTTTGAATTGCCACCATCCTTGGTGGACGCGGAAGCCGGTCAAATCGCGCATCAGCTGTGGCATGAAGAAAACCCCGACGTTGAGGGGCATGACCACCCACAGATTGAACCAACTGACGAGCACAAATCACTGGCAGAGCGCCGCGTGCGTTTGGGTCTTTTGCTGGCTGAGCTTGGCCAGAAAAACGAGATCGAAGTAACTGACGCGGAAATGACGCAAGCGATCATGAACCAAGCCCGTCAGTATCCGGGCCAAGAGCGTCAATTCTTTGAGTTCGTTCAGCAAAACCAGCAGATGCAACAGCAAATGCGCGCCCCGATCTTTGAAGACAAGGTTGTGGATTTTGTGTTTGAGCTGGCTGAAGTCAAAGAAAAGACCGTCAAGAAAGCCGCTTTGGAAAAAGCTGTTGAGGCGCTCGAAGACGACGCGTGAATCTCAGCAATCTGACATATAAAAAGGCCGCGCCGGGACAGATACCCTAGCGCGGCCTTTTTGCATTTTGGGGGCCTTTTAGTTCAGCGGGTTCAGCTTGTGAACCGACCAAAGCGTCTTGGCCAACATGATGCGGATTTTCTTTGCGGGGCCATTGGTTTGCCGGGAGGCAACGGCCGGGTTCTGGGCCACTTGCGCTTTCAGCTCTTCAAGCACAAGATCCTTGGCGATCAGGATATCTGCCGGGCGACCGCGCAGGGCCACGAGGCGTCCGGGTTCACGGTTGTAATTCACAATCAACTGCGCCGTATCGGAAATCTTGCCGCCTTTGTCTGTTTTCGCGCCAGAAAACCGTACCTTCTGGATATCGTCAAATCCGATCCGCAGCATACCGGTTTTCACACCGCGCCGGTTCATCTGAAAGTGACAGAGCGCATTATTTCGCTTGTCGATATAGAGGATGTTGCGCCAGTCGTGCCAGAATTTGAGCATCTGACGACAGGCCAGAATGACACATGCGGGCAGCATCAAAAGCCGGATCAGCGCCGCATCGGAGCCGCCAATTGCCTGATCGGGCACCAGCAGGATCGCGGCAGACATCGCGGTGAAAACGGTCGCGAAGGCCAGATGGCCCAGCTGATCGCGGGAAAGTCCGGTTTTCTTGTGCTCGGCAACAACCAAAGCATTGTGGGTTGTCTTGCTGTCCAGTTGACCAACTGGGAATATCTCTCTGAGTTTCTTTAACATCGTTACCATTTCTATCTGTTCGCGCACCACCTTGGGATGCAATCTAGAGTTGAAATTGGGCGGAAACACGATGAGAACGCGGTGTTTCATGAGCATATTAACCCGCGAGGTTAAGGTAATTTTTGTACAAAGTTTAGATTGTCTCCGAAACCGCGCCCAATTGTTAATGAGCGTGTCAAAGATGTGGCGGCCGGGTCGGGAGTGTGTTTTCAAACGAAAAAGGCCACGGAATTTGCATCCGTGGCCTTCCTAATTCGTTTGCAACTGAAGATCAGCTTTCGTCGTCAGCGCTTTCGTCCGCAGCGCCGTCTTCGTCAGCGACGTCTTCGGAGACCGCTTCCGCCAGCTCTTCATCGTCAGCTGCCGCAGCACCGATATCGTCGAACAGCTCGGCAATTTCGAACTCTGCTTCTGCTTCCGCTTCAGCGGCCAGTTCCTGAATGGATTTACCGGACGCTTGCAGTTCTGCTTCCTCGGTGGAGCGCGCAACGTTCAAGGCGAATGTTGCGTCCACTTCAGGGTGCAGGGAGACGGTGACGTCGTGCAGACCCAATTCTTTGATCGGACGCTCCAGAGCGACCTGACCACGATCCACGGAGAAACCTTGCTCAATGGCGGCGTCAGCTGCGTCACGTGTTGTGACAGAGCCGTAAAGCGCGCCGGCGTCAGAGGCCTGACGAATCACGATGAACTGTTGGCCGTTCAGTTTGTCGGCCAAAGCTTCCGCTTCTTTCTTGGTCTCAAGGTTGCGTGCTTCCAGCTGGGCTTTTTGCGTCTCGAACTGGGCCATGTTGGCGTCAGTTGCGTTCATCGCTTTGCCTTGTGGCAGCAGGAAGTTCCGAGCATAGCCCGGCTTTACGTCAACAACTTCGCCCATTTGGCCAAGTTTCGCGACGCGTTCTAGAAGGATGACTTGCATGATGCGTTCCTCACTTCACAGCGTAGGGCAGCAGCGCCAGGAAACGTGCGCGTTTGATCGCACGGGCCAGAGCACGCTGGTTTTTCGCGCCAACAGCCGTGATACGGGATGGAACGATCTTGCCGCGCTCAGAGATGTAGCGTTGCAGCAGGCGAGTGTCTTTATAGTCGATCTTCGAAGCGCTATCGCCCTCAAACGGATCAGACTTACGACGACGGAAAAATGGTTTTGTAGCCATAGGTTAGGTCCTTTCCAAGATCAGGTGCGTGGACGGCGTTCACGCTCGTCACGTTTTTGCATTTGCGCAGATGGGCCTTCTTCATGCTCTTCGACCTTGATGGTCAGAACGCGCATAACGTCGTCATGCAGGCGCATCAGACGTTCCATTTCCTGCACGGCAGGCGCGGGGCTGTCAGAGCGCAGGAAGGCGTAGTGGCCCTTGCGGTTTTTGTTGATCTTGTAGGCCATTGTTTTCAGGCCCCAGTACTCGTGCTCGACCAGTTTGCCACCATTGTCCGCAAGGACGGCACCAAAATGTTCGATCAGACCTTCAGCTTGGGTGTTGCTGAGATCTTGGCGCGAGATAAACACATGCTCATATAACGGCATGGCGTCTCCTATATTTTCAGGCGTGCTTCAAAGGACGGGCATGATCTTCGCTCCCATCCACGAGGGGCACCGCGGTTCAAAACTTCGCGAAGATTGGCGGGGTATAGCAGGCTGGCATACCCGCGCAAGTGTAAAGCCGTCACCTCCGCGCAAACGCACAATTATTATTGATGGAAGGTGAATTGTCATTTCGGTTTTGCGTGTCATCTATTGTCCATGGACTGACCCAATAGAGGCCCGACAGATGAAACTATCCCCCCTTACGGCTGTTGCCCTGCTAGCCGCCTCTGCAAGCTTTGCCGCCGACAAGTATCTGTTGGACCCAAGCCACAGCCAGATCGTCTTCAGCTACAACCACTTTGGCTTTTCCACGACATACGGGATGTTTTCGGGCTTCGAGGGGGAGATCATGTATGATGAGGCGGATCCGGCCGCCTCAACGGTCACAGTTTCCATGCCCGTAAAATCGATGTTCACAGGTTGGGAGCAGCGCGACGGGTATTTCATGTCCGCGGATTTCTTCGGTGCAACGGATGAAGATCTTGTGACCTTCACCTCGACCTCCATCGACGTGACGGGGGAGAAGACCGCCAATATCACGGGCGAACTGGCTATGAACGGGGTCACAAAGCCTGTGACGCTAGATGTGAAGCTGAACAAAGCCGATATCAACCCAATGGCAAATGCGCCGTGGCTGGGTTTTGATGCCTCGGCAACCGTCCTGCGAAGTGATTTTGGATTGGGCGCATTCGCCCCCGCCGTCAGCGATGAGGTGGACATCATTATCTCGATCGAGGCGCAAAAAGCCGGATAAGCGGCCGCGCCGTCTGGGAAATTGACCTGCCCATGGCAGACCATGGGCGGGTTTGTTCGATTTTACTCGGTGCGAACCGCTGTCAGCGCGACCGCAACGCCTACCTCAAACCCGACGGAGCTTTCGTCGGGATAGGCTTCCCCCATATTGTACCGTGTTCGGTTCACCGACGTTGTGCCGCGCATTTCAGCGGTATCGCCCTCCAACGCGAGCGTGAAGGGCATGCTCAAGGGCAGGGTGGTGCCGCGCAAGGTCAGGGTGCCATCGGCGAGATAACCACCGTCTTGCGCAAGAATGTCAGCCGAGAAGGTCGCGGTCGGATAGACTTCCGAATTGAAGAAATCCCCGCCAAGCGCCTGCAAGGTGACAGACCCTAAAGTCAGGGATGGCACGAAGATTTGCACCTCCACCATGCCGTGTTTGCCGTCGGCATCGGGCGTTTCGTCGAAGGTGATCGCGGCTGTCCAGTCGGCGAAGCTGCCCGTTACATCGCCGCCCAACTGCTTGATCGTGATCGATAAAGTGCCTTCCTGCACCTGCCACTCGGAGCTTACGTCTGCCAATTGCGGCACAGCGGGTACACCGTCTTCCTTTGTAAAAAGCCCTAGGCCTGCCCCGATGGCCAGCGCGGCCACATACGCCCCGATAGCACCGAGGACTGGAGAGAAACTGCGATGGTTCTCTGGCAAGGGGCCGGGCTCGATCGTACCGGGCAGCATGCGCTTGAGCGTGACATCGCGGTCAAGAAAATGGTGTTTCAGCGCGCCCGCGAGATGCAGGAAGAAGGAGGCGGCCAAGACGCGCTCGAAAATGATGTGCAGGGCGGCAAAGGTGTGGGCGGTGCCGTCATCCTTCGGTACGAAGGGCAGGGATTGGCCAAATGGCCACCAGATCGGCGCAAACCCGGTCGTAGCGGCGTGGTGGATCCAACCTGTGATCGGCACCAGAACCAGTGAGGCGTAAAGCAGCCAATGCACGGTCTCGGCCAGAAAATGCTCAAGTCGGCGGTCTGGGTTTAGCGGCGCAGGTTTGGTTTGTGATATGGCCCAGACGATGCGGGCAAGTGCCAGAAAAAAGACCACGACGCCCAGTGTTTTATGCAGGCTGAAAAGCTGCGCCTTGTAGGCAAGTGCCTCGCCCGTGTCGTAGGGCAGCCCGTTTGCATAAATGCCCAGCGGGATCAGCGTCAGGATCAAAAGAACCGTCGTCCAGTGGAAGGTTTTCGAAAGCGCACCATAGGTTGTGGCTGTGTTGGAGATCATCTGATGCCTCAAATTACGTTTTCCTGCACGCTACCCGAACGTGGCCAAAACACCAGCCCGTTGGCTGCGCACGCGTTGTGCAACTTGTGAGTGCGCGCCGCATTGGGTAAGTCAAAGAAAACAAGCAAGAGGGGCAAGCAACATGCGAGCATTCGTATTTCCGGGACAAGGTGCGCAAACCATCGGGATGGGGCGCGATCTGGCGGAGGCTTACCCCTCTGCGAAAGCCATTTTCGACGAGGTTGACGACGCGTTGGGTGAAAAGCTGTCTGCGCTGATCTGGGAGGGGGAGCAAGACACACTGACCCTGACCGAAAACGCGCAACCTGCCTTGATGGCCACATCTCTGGCGGTGATGGCCGCGTTGAAGGACGAAGGCGTCGGCGTTGAGGCCGCGTCGTTTGTCGCGGGCCATTCGTTGGGCGAATATTCCGCGCTGGCGGCTGTGGGGTCTTTAAGCGTGGCGGATACGGCGCGCCTGTTGCGCACGCGGGGTTTGGCCATGCAAAAGGCCGTGCCTGTTGGTGTGGGCGCGATGGCAGCCCTGCTGGGACTGGATTTCGACGGCGCAAGTGCGGTGGCCGAAGAGGCCGCGCAAGGCCAGATTTGCCAGGCTGCAAACGACAATGATCCGGGGCAGGTTGTGGTCTCTGGCCACAAGGACGCGGTTGAGCGCGCCCTGGATATCGCCAAGGAGAAAGGTGCCAAACGCGCGATGTTGTTGCCCGTGAGCGCACCGTTCCACTGCGCCTTGATGGAGCCCGCGGCACAAGTGATGGCGGAAGCTTTGGCTGGTGTCAGCATTCACGCCCCCAAAGTGCCCGTCGTGGTTAACGTCCGCGCCGAGGCCGTGTCTGACCCCGATGCGATCCGTGCGCTGCTGGTGGAGCAGATCACAGGCTCCGTCCGGTGGCGCGAAAGCGTGGCTTATATGGGCGCACAAGGCGTCAGCAAAATTTGGGAAATAGGGGCTGGTAAGGCTTTGTCCGGCATGATCCGACGCATCGATAAGGAAATTTCAACCCGCGCGCTGAGTGCGCCTGCAGATATCCCTGCGGCAGCGCTCTCATTGGCGGCAGGCGAGTAAAGGAACGCGAAATGACTGATTTAACAGCAAAATGTGCATTGGTAACCGGCGCTTCTGGCGGCATCGGCGGAGCGATTGCGACCGCATTGCACAGCGCTGGCGCAACGGTAGGCCTGTCTGGCACCCGCGTGGAACCGCTGGAGGCGCTGGCCGCTGAACTTGGGGATCGGGCGCATGTCCTGCCCTGCAACCTGTCGGATTTTGAGGCCGTGGACGCGCTGCCCAAGCAAGCCATTGAGGCGATGGGCGCGGTGGACATCTTGGTTAACAACGCAGGCATTACGCGGGACAACCTGTTCATGCGCATGTCGGATGACGAATGGCAGTCGGTGATCGACGTGAATCTGACCTCCACCTTCAAACTGTGCAAAGGCGTTCTGCGCGGCATGATGAAGGCGCGTTGGGGGCGGATCATCAATGTCAGCTCGGTCGTGGGGGCCACCGGTAATCCGGGGCAAGGCAATTACGCGGCTTCCAAGGCGGGTATGGTGGGCATGTCCAAATCCTTGGCCTATGAGGTCGCAAGCCGGGGCATCACTGTCAATTGCGTCGCACCGGGCTTTATCACCACGGCGATGACCGACAAGCTGACCGATGACCAGAAAGCGGGTATTCTGGGACAGATCCCTGCTGGCCGCATGGGCGAGGCCAGCGAGATCGCTGCCGCCGCTGCGTATCTGGCCAGTCCAGAGGCAGGCTACGTCACCGGGACCACATTGCACGTCAATGGCGGCATGGCGATGCTATGATCAAAGCCGTTTTGTCGGCAAATAGGGGGTTGCATAAGCGTTTGCGTTCCCCATTTGATATGCTATAGGCGGCTCAGTTATGCCGGGGGGGCTCCCGCGGGACATGCACGAAGGCCTGGAGATACAGGTCAAATGGCCATTACCACGAGCGGGTTTCACCCGACAGAGATACGAGGATATTGAACATGAGCGACATCGCAGATCGCGTTAAGAAGATTGTTGTCGAGCACCTTGGTGTTGAAGAAGACAAAGTCGTAGCAAACGCGTCTTTCATCGACGACCTTGGCGCAGACAGCCTGGACACAGTCGAGTTGGTTATGGCGTTCGAAGAAGAGTTCGGAATTGAAATTCCTGATGACGCCGCTGAAACAATTCAGACATTCGGCGACGCGACAAAATTCATCACTGAAGCCTCCTAAGCTTCTTTGACATGATTTAGAAAGACGGCATCCCAAGCGGGTGCCGTTTTTCATTTGCGCGCTTGATTTAGGGCTTTTTGACGTTGAGCCGCCCAAGAACGTCAAGTCCCTGCATGTTCAGGAAGTGCAAAATGTCGATAAACACCCAGTTTTCGGCCAGTTTGTCTCCGTCACGGCGGTAAACATCGACGACGCGCATTGGCGCGGGTTTTCCGCAGGCAGGCAGGCCCATATAGCCGCCGACAGGTGTCACGGACAGGTTTGGCCAGCCGAAGAAGCCGCAGTAATTGCCCTCCGCGATCCGCGCGACATGGCCGTGGAAAACGCGATCTGCAAGTTGCGTGCGAAACGGTGTCTGGTGCTGTTCGATATAGCGGTCGATCGTGTAGGTCGCGCCGATGCCAGTAGGCCCGTACCATGCCATATCCTCCCGCCAGTTGCGCGCCATCTCATCATGAGGTGTCAGAACCTCGCCCGGGCGTTTGCCTTGCAAGATCTCATTGGCGCGCGAGATATCGGAAGCCATCCGGTTGACCAGCGCGAGGGTCTTTTCCCCCTCGGCCTCAGGATTTTTGCCAAGTAGAATGCCGTCATGGGTCATTGGTCCGGGGTGGATGAAATCGGCACCAGTTTGCGGCGGCAACGGGTTTTGGCCTGCCTGTGAGATAACGCTCAGAATATCGCAAAAAAGCGCAGTTTCGGCGATCTTGCCACCTTCGATGCGGTGAAATTCTGCGTAGCGCAGGAGGGTGATCTTGCCAGTGGGCGCTATCCCCAGCCAAGGTCTGTCGAACAGCCCCAGAAAATGCCCCATAGAGCAGGTCCAGACGCTGGAGGCATCGTCACAATCGTTCAGCCCGGCCAAAAACACGTCTTCGCGGCGTTGCACGGCGGTAAACGCCTCCAGATACGGGGTCCAGAAGGCCTCAATCGCCGCTTTCGCGCTGTCTTGTTCGTGAAACGGGTGCATCCCGCGCCACGCGTAGTCAGCGCTGGCGAAAGCCTGCAACGCGGCAAGGCGGTCTTGCGGCGCGGCGGTGTCGAATATGGTCATATAGGCGCGCGCAATTGATTTTGCGTCTTGGAGCGTGCTCATCGATCTGGCTTTCTGAAGTATGCAGGTGAATTCGTATTCTTGTGTGAATTGGTGCCGCGCAAGATCAAGGCATGCAAGCGAAAATCGCGCCGCCTCCGCAAGTAATTGCGCGCGCGGTGGCATCAAAGGGCTGTTCGACGCTCAAAACCGCGATGGGGCGTGGTTTCAAGGGGCCAAGCCCTTGCCCCTGCCGCCCTACGCCGTGTATGACGGTCAAGAAACCTTTGGACCTAAAAAAGGGGTGGGGCATGCGTCGTGTAGTTGTAACAGGTTTGGGAATGGTCACGCCGTTGGCCAGCGGGGTGGAGGCCACATGGTCGCGCCTGTTGGCGGGCGAATCTGGGGCCGGTACCATAGAGAAATTCGACGCGAGCCATCTGGGCACAGGATATGCCTGCGAAGTGCCGCGCGGCGACGGGACAAACGGGACGTTCAACCCGGACGAGTGGATGGCCCCGAAAGACCAGCGCAAGGTTGATGAATTTATCCTCTACGGGATTGCTGCGGCCGATATGGCGATTGCCGATGCCGGTTGGGCCCCTGAAGACATGTCCGACCGCGAACGTACCGGCGTCATGATCGGCTCTGGCATTGGCGGACTGACATCGATTGCTGAAACAGCCGTTCTGATTAAAGAGCGCGGACCGCGCCGTGTCTCGCCGTTCTTTATTCCCGGTGCTCTGATCAATTTGGTTTCCGGCCAAGTGTCGATCAAGCACGGCTTCAAAGGGCCAAACCACGCGGTTGTCACGGCGTGTTCTACGGGTGCGCATGCCATCGGCGATGCGGCGCGTCTGATCGCGCTTGATGATGCTGATGTGATGATCGCAGGCGGCGCGGAGAGCCCTATTTCAGAGATAGGGATTGCTGGCTTCAACGCGTGTAAAGCGCTGTCAACGTCGCGCGCAGATGACCCCAAATCAGCCAGCCGCCCTTGGGACGCGGATCGCGACGGTTTCGTCATGGGCGAGGGGGCCGGTGTGGTCGTTTTGGAAGAATATGAGCACGCCAAGGCCCGCGGTGCAAAGATCTACGCTGAAGTGCTTGGCTACGGTCTGTCGGGCGATGCCCACCACATCACTGCGCCACCTGAGGACCATGAGGGCGCGGAACGTGCGATGCGTGCTGCGGTGAAACGCGCAGGCATTGAGCCTGCGCAGATCAACTACATTAACGCCCACGGCACCTCCACCATGGCCGACACCATCGAGCTTGGCGCAGTGGAGCGCTTGCTGGGTGATGCGGCTGAGAATGCTGTTATGTCGTCCACCAAATCCTCCACCGGGCATTTGCTTGGGGCAGCTGGTGCGATTGAAGCGATCTTCTGCATTCTGGCGCTGCGTGACCAAGTGGCCCCGCCCACGATTAACCTTGATACGCCAGCGGCAGAGACTAAGATCAACCTATGTGCAAATGCCAAGGTTGAAACCGAAATCAACATTGTGATGTCGAACTCCTTTGGGTTTGGCGGCACGAATGCCTGTCTGGTGATGGGAAAGGTTTGATCCGAGATGTGGAAGGCCGTCGCCTCTAACGCATTGACTGTGCTGATTGTCTTGCTCGTCGCGGTCGGCGTTGCAATTGGCTGGGGGCAATCTCAGTTCAAGGCCAGCGGACCTTTGGCGCAGGCCAAGTTCTTTGAGGTCCCGCGGGGGGCGTCGCTGCGCGATGTCTCCCAGAAGCTGGAATCGCAAGGGGTCGTGTCCTCGGCGATGATTTTTCGGTTGGGCGTGGAATATACCGACCGTGCGCAGGACCTGAAATTCGGAAATTACGAGATCCCGGCAGAAGCGACGATGGCGGAGATTTTAGACATCCTGACCAAGGGTGGGCCCAGCACGTTCCGCTTTGTCGCCAATTACGTGATCCGAAATTCAGGCGCGGAGATGCGCTTCCGCGAACGTATTCCGGGAACCGATGAAGATGTCGTTCTGGCGGAGTTCAAAGCTGGTGATCCACTGCCTCAGGCCTATCTTGACGCCGTGGCCGCAGACACACCGATAGTTTACCGCATCGGGATCGCCGAAGGCCTGTCAAGCTGGCAGATCGCGGAAGGTCTGCGGGCTGCGGACTTCCTTGAAGGGGAGATCGCGTCGACCCCGGCAGAAGGCAGTCTGGCCCCCGATACGTATGAAGTGCCGCGCGGAGAAAACCGGGCAGATATCCTCGCGCGAATGAC
The DNA here is from genome assembly GCA_964352105.1 of uncultured Rhodobacterales bacterium. GTDB lineage: Bacteria > Pseudomonadota > Alphaproteobacteria > Rhodobacterales > Rhodobacteraceae > Litoreibacter. The sequence goes on from CAYGQQ010000036.1 coordinate 11,090, forward strand.
CGCAGCGCAAGAGCGGATTCTGGCTGAGGCGTGGGAAAACCGATCTGAGGATGCGGCAGTGGAAACGCCGGAGGAAGCGCTGATCCTGGCCTCCATCGTGGAGAAGGAAACCGGCGTCGCTGAAGAACGCAGGCAAGTGGCCAGCGTTTTCACAAATCGGCTGCGCCAAGGCATGAAATTACAAACCGACCCGACTGTGATTTACGGGATCACCAATGGGGAAAGCAATGGTCTGGGGCGTGGCATTCGTCAAAGCGAGCTGCGCCGCGAGACGCCCTATAATACCTATGTTATCAATGGCCTACCGCCCACGCCGATTGCAAATCCGGGACGTGCGGCGATAGAGGCGGCGCTGAACCCGGACGAGACCCCGTTCATCTTCTTTGTGGCGGATGGAACCGGTGGGCATGCGTTCGCGGTGACGATCGCCGAGCACAATGCAAATGTCGCCAAATGGCGCAAAATCGAAGCAGAACGCAACGCAAACAACTGATCGGTTTTGGTTGAACGATACATGTTAACCCCTTGTTAACAAAGGTCCGTTCGGTGCCAAATATTGACTTTCGAGATATTTTCAGGTAGGTTTTCTGCACGCTGGGAGAAGTGGGCAAACGGTCGGGGCCATGAAGGCCTTGGGCCGTTTTTTAATGCTGTGTCGCAAATTGGGGGCGCGCAGCGGGATATACGCCATGGATGCAGATACGCCGGAACTGGACATGTCCAGCGGGGCGAAGCGTTTGGAAGATGTGTTGCTGAACTTGCGTCTGCTTGCCCGGATGACAAGCGAATTGAAAGAAGAAATCAGCACTGAATGGGACCGTCTGAAAGCGGACGGCTCACACGCAAACCACAAGAAGCTTGGCAGTCTTGTGAAGGGCGATGTTGACGCCCTGATAAAGCTGTTGATGCAGCAGGAGTATTCTCTCAATGAATTTGACAAATCGAGACGTGCCAAAGCTGGTGGCGCAAGCTTCGACCTTGACGCCGTACGATCTGAGATTGGGAGCCGACTGGATCGCCTCCGCCGCGCCGCAGATCAGGACGGAGTTTCTCGACAGCCTGAGTGATGAGGCGCTGGCGGCACTGCCGTATCTGTTCGAGTTCTGGGCCTTGCCGCATCAATTGCCGCCGGAAGGCAATTGGCGCAGTTGGGTCGTCATGGGCGGGCGCGGAGCTGGCAAAACCCGCGCTGGGGCCGAATGGGTGCGCAGCATGGTCGAAGGCGCGTTGCCGGAAGATCATGGACGCGCGCGCCGGATCGCCTTGGTGGGCGAAACCTTCGATCAGGTGCGCGATGTAATGATCTTTGGTGACAGTGGCATTCTGGCCGTGTCGCCTCCCGACCGCAGACCTGAATGGCAGGCGACACGGCGCAGATTGGTCTGGCCAAACGGCGCGATTGCGGAGGCGCATTCGGCCTCCTCCCCCGAAGGGCTGCGCGGGCCACAATTTGACGCTGCCTGGGTGGATGAATTGGCGAAATGGAAGCAGGCGGAAGAGGCCTGGGACATGCTGCAATTTGGCCTGCGCCTGGGGAAGATGCCGCAGCAGGTCGTGACCACGACACCGCGCAACGTCGCGGTACTGAAACAAATACTGAGCGCGCCGTCGAGCGTGGTGACCTCCGCCCCAACAGAGGCGAACCGCGCCCATCTGGCCGATAACTTTCTGGCCGATGTGCGGGCGCGTTACGGCAATACAAGCCTTGGTCGTCAGGAGCTGGACGGGGTGTTGCTGGACGATATCGAAGGCGCACTTTGGACGCGGGAGATCTTGGATGGCAGTCGCGTGGTGGACGTGCCTGATCTTGACCGGGTCGTTGTGGCCGTGGACCCGGCGGTGTCGTCGGGCAAATCCTCCGACGCCTGCGGGATCGTCGTGGTAGGGGCGCAGCTGCAAGGCCCGCCGGAGGACTGGCGCGCCTATGTATTGGAAGATGCCACGATATCGGGCGCAAGCCCGCGGGGCTGGGCGGAAGCCGCCGTTGCCGCCTTTGAGCGGCACGAGGCCGACAAGATCGTGGCGGAGATCAATCAGGGCGGTGATCTGGTGGAGCAATTGATCCGTCAGGTGGCACCTCTGACGCCGTTTGGCGCGCTTAGGGCGTCGCGCGGGAAGGTAGCCCGCGCAGAACCAGTGGCGGCCCTTTACGAGCAAGGCCGCGTGCGCCACGCGGGCGAATTGAGCGCGCTGGAAGATCAGATGGTTATGCTGACTACGCAAGGCTTTCAGGGCCGGGGATCACCGGACCGGGTTGACGCTTTAGTGTGGGCAATCAAGGAGTTGATGCTGTCGGGCCAAGGCGACGCGCCCCCCCGCGTACGCACCCTTTAACAGCCATTAACCAGTTCAAAGTAGATTGTTCTAGAGAAAAGCACGCCCTTCTATTTCGTGGGAACTGTGCAGACATTGTGAGGCTCTCGATCCAGATCGGGGGCCTCTTTTTTTCGGATTACGGGAGCCTGGGAATGGTATTTGATTTCTTGCGACGCACGAGCACAGACACGCCGGTTGAGGCCAAAGCGTCTGCGACGGGCCGGGTTGTCGCCTATCATTCCGGCGGTCGCGTCGCGTGGAGCGCGCGTGATACCGTGTCGCTGACCAAGGCCGGTTTTGCGGGCAACCCGGTTGGGTTCCGGTCGGTCAAGATGATCGCGGAGGCGGCGGCGTCGCTGCCTTTGGTTTTGCAAGATTCGGCGCAGCGGTTCGAGGTGCACCCGGTCTTGTCACTGGTGTCGCGCCCCAATCAGGCGCAAGGCCGTGCAGAGCTGTTGGAAGCTTTATATGGCCAGCTTTTGCTGTCTGGCGACGGCTATCTTGAGGCGGTTGGAGCCGGGGACGGCACGCCAATAGAGCTGCATGTTTTGCGGTCGGACAGGATGAAGCTTGTACCCGGTGCGGATGGCTGGCCGGCGGCCTACGAATATTCGGTCAGCGGACGCAAGCACCGGTTCGATATGACGGGCGAGGTCGCGCCGATCTGCCATATCCGCAGTTTCCATCCGCAAAACGACCATTACGGGTTCTCGCCCTTGCAGGCGGCGGCCACAGCAATTGACGTGCACAATTCGGCGTCACGCTGGTCCAAAGCGCTTTTGGACAACGCAGCGCGGCCGTCAGGGGCGATCGTCTATAAAGGCGGCGACGGTCAGGCGGCGATGACCAATGACCAGTATGAGCGGCTGCAAAACGAGATGGAGATGCACCATCAAGGCGCGCGCAATGCCGGTCGACCGATGCTGCTGGAAGGTGGGCTGGACTGGAAGCCGATGGGCTTCAGCCCGTCCGATATGGAGTTCCAGAAAACCAAGGACGCCGCCGCGCGCGAGATCGCGCAGGCCTTCGGGGTGCCGCCAATGCTGCTGGGAATTCCGGGCGATGCGACCTACGCAAATTATCAGGAGGCAAACCGAGCGTTCTATCGCCTGACGGTTCTGCCTCTGGCGGGCAAGGTGATGGGGGCCGTGTCGCATTGGATCAGTGAGATGGGTGGCGAGACGCTGCAACTGTCCCCCGATCTGGATCAGATCGCCGCGCTTAGCGCCGAACGGGAAGCGCAATGGAAGCGCGTGGCAAATGCCGACTTCCTGACCGATGCAGAGAAACGCACGATGTTGGGATTACCGGCTCAGGCAGGTGATTGATGTCCGACAGCCCGAAGCGTGGCAGCGGCGGATCACGTTACCTGTACGAGCCATTTGACTACGCGCCCGCCCATGCTGTTGAAGCCAATGAGCGGGTTCAGGAAGAGCGCTGGAAAGGTCTGGAATATCGGCTCAGCCAGATTGAGCAGGCAATTGAGCGGCTTGAGCGCCGCGTGTGGTTAACAATTTTTGGCGTATCCGCAGCCGTCCTTTCGGAAACCATAACCGGCTTTCTGATCCGGTAATTCTTAGGAGAGACGAACCAATGACATCTCATATCGAGCCCATTTTCGAGGCGGCTCTCGAACGAAAATATTGCGCGATCTCGGACCATATCGAATTGGGCGCGGATGCGACGATCTCGGGCTATGCGTCCCTGTTTGACCAGTTGGACCAGGGCGGCGATGTCGTCCAGAAAGGTGCCTACGCCAAGTCTTTGACACGCCTGAAGGACGCCAAGACCAAGGTAAAATTGCTGTGGCAGCATGACCCGTCCCAGCCCATTGGCGTGTGGGATGATGTGCGCGAAGACGGCAAGGGCCTGTTCGTCAAAGGGCGGTTGCTGACCGAGACACAACAGGGCCGCGAAGCTGCGGCGCTAATAGAGGCGGGGGCCATTGACGGGCTCTCGATCGGATACCGGACGGTGAAAGCCGAACGGGATGCCAAGGGCCGGAGGCAATTGGCAGAACTGGAATTGTGGGAGGTGTCGCTTGTGACCTTTCCCATGCTTCCGCAAGCCCGCGTCGGAGCCAAGGCAGACACCTTGACACCTGACCCGGCTGAGACCCTGGCCGGTGTTTTTCGCACCATGCGTCAGACCCTTGCCCAGGGCTAAAGGCACCATTCGTTAACCAATTACAGGACGAAACATGACCAAACCCGAGACCAAGTCCCGGAACGGTGGCGATGTGCCATCATCTTCGGCCCCGGCTATCGATCTGGCGACAGAGATGACCGGCTTTTTGAATGATTTCAGCGCGTTCCAGGCGGACGTAAAATCTAAGTTGCAACAACAGGAAGATCGTATGACCCATTTGGATCGCAAAAATTTCGCGCGTGCTGCGCGCCCGGCTTTGTCGACATCTATTGAGGCAGGTGCCCCACACAAGAAAGCCTTCGCGGCCTATTTGCGCTCGGGCGATGATGATGGGCTGCGCGGCCTTGATCTGGACGGCAAGGCGCTGTCTTCTTCCGTGTCCGCAGATGGTGGCTATCTTGTTGACCCGCAAACCGCTGAAACGATCCAGACAGTATTGAAGTCGCAGGCGTCGCTGCGGGCGCTGGCCAATGTGGTCAATGTCGAGGCTACAGCGTTTGAAGTGCTGGTTGACCATACGGAAATGGGCTCTGCCTGGGCGTCTGAGGCGGCTGCCTCCGTGGAGACATCGACACCGCAGTTTGATCGCATCACAATTCCGCTGCACGAGCTGTCCGCGCTGCCAAAAGCGTCTCAGCGCCTGCTGGATGATGCAGCTTTTGACGTCGATGGCTGGCTGGCCACACGCATTGCCGACAAATTCGCAACGGCAGAAGCCGCGGCTTTTGTGGCCGGTGACGGTGTCGACAAGCCGCGTGGTTTTCTGACCCACACAACAGTTGACAATGACAGCTGGACCTGGGGCTCCATTGGCTACGTGCCAACAGGTGCCGACGGTGAGTTCGCCACGGCTGCGGCATCGGATGCGATTGTGGATCTGGTCTATGCGCTGGGTGCGCGTTACCGGGCGAATGCGGCCTTCGTAATGAATTCCAAAACCGCAGGTGCTGTGCGCAAGATGAAGGACGCTGACGGTCGCTTCTTGTGGTCTGACGGTCTGGCTGCGGGTGAGCCTGCACGCCTGATGGGCTACCCGGTTCTGATCGCGGAAGACATGCCTGACATTGCGTCCGGCTCCAACGCGATTGCCTTTGGTGACTTTTCCGCAGGCTACACAATCGCCGAGCGTCCGGACCTGCGCATTCTGCGTGATCCGTTCTCTGCCAAGCCGCATGTGTTGTTCTATGCAACCAAGCGCGTGGGCGGCGACGTGAGCGATTTTGCGGCGATCAAGCTGCTGAACTTCTCGGTCTCCTAAGGTCTCTGATCTGACCTGAACCACTTATCTTTTCCCGGTTTGCACGGGGAGAGGTATCTCGGGGTGCGCGCCTACTGGCCCGTGTCGCGTTGTCCAGCTGTTCCCCCATTGCCCATGCGATGTGCCGGATCAGACAGCGCGTACCCCGTTCTTATTTATGGATTTTTCCCGGAGGTGGATCATGATGCTTGAGGAAATCAGCACAATAGCGGTGGGCGATTTGCCCCTTGAAGCGCTCAAGTCGCATCTCCGGATGGGTTCCGGGTTTGCCGATGATGCCATTCAGGACGAGGTTCTGGAAAGCTATCTTCTGGCGTCTATTGCCGCCGTTGAGGCGCGCACAGGCAAGATGCTTTTCATCCGCCGTTTGCTGTGGACGCTGGACAATTGGGCGCAAAGCTACGCGCAACCCATTCCGGTGGCCCCGGTGACAGCGATCGTCGATGTCACGATCAAAAACCGCGAGGGCGTGGCAACCGTCGCCGACAACACAAGCTACACGCTGCAGCGCGACACGCATCGCCCGAAGCTGGTTGCGGTGGGGGCGGCGCTGCCCACGATCCCTGAGCACGGGACAGCGGAAGTGACGTTTGACGGGGGCTTTGCCAGCACCTGGGACGGTGTGCCGGCTGATCTGCGCCACGCTACGTTTCTGCTGGCGGCGCATTATTATGAGAACCGGTCTGAGACGTCTGGCGTTGCGGGTCTGATGCCCTTTGGCGTGATGGCGCTGCTGGAGCCGCACCGCAATGTGCGGGTCTTTGGGGGTGGCGCATGAGCATCGCGCTAAACCGCAAACTGGTCCTTGAAGAGGCGGCACGCGCCGCGGATGGGGCAGGCGGCTTCACCGAGGTCTGGACCGCAATCGGTGCGCTTTGGGCCAATGTCAAAGCGGGCTCTGGCCGGGAACGCTTCGGGGAGGCTGTGACGGTCTCCACGGTGCCTTACCGCATCGTGGTGCGCGGTGCCGCAGAAGGTACGCCGCAGCGGCCCCGCCCAGACCAGCGCTTCCGCGAGGGCACCCGTGTTTTCCGTATTCTGGCGGTGGCCGAATATGATGAGGACGCGCGTTATCTGACCTGTTTCGCCCGTGAGGAGGTGGTTGGATGAGCTACGCAATCTCAGCGGCCCTGCAATCGGCGGTGTTCCAGCATTTGTCGCTGGATCCTGATCTGACCAGCCTGGTCCCCGGCGCAATTTTCGACGCGGAGCCTTCGGGCACGCTTCCGTCAACCTATGTAAGCCTTGGCCCCGAATCGGCGCGTGCGCAATCGGATGTCACCGCAGGCGGTGCGATCCACGAGTTTCAAGTCAGCGTCATTACGGATGCGGCCGGGTTCCAAGGGGCCAAAACCGTGGCTGCCGCAATCTCGGACGCGTTGGTGGATGCTGATCTGACGCTCGGGCGCGGCGTTCTGGTCAGCTTGCGGTTCTACAAAGCACGCGCGGCGCGGGTGGACACCGGCACAGCCCGACGCATCGATCTGACCTTCCGGGCGCGGGTCGACGATATCTAGAATTTTTCCTCTGTGGTCGCTTTCGTTTACAGACCGCATCCCCTTTTCGACTGACTGAATTTTGGAGAATGATATGAGTGTTCAACGCGGTAAAGACCTGCTTTTGAAGGTCGACCTGACAGGCAGCGGCCAGTTCGAGACGATAGCGGGGCTGCGGGCCACGCGGATCTCGTTTAACGCCGAACAGGTGGATGTGACGTCACTGGAAAGCCAGGGCGGTTGGCGCGAATTGCTGGCGGGTGCGGGTGTCAAATCGGCCTCGATCTCTGGCTCTGGTGTGTTCCGCGACGAGGGTACGGACGAACGCGCCCGGCAGATTTTCTTCGACGGCGAAGTACCCAGCTTTCAGGTGATCATTCCCGATTTCGGGATCGTGCAAGGCGCGTTTCAGATCACGTCCATCGAATATGCAGGCGCGCTGGAAGGCGAGGCGACCTACGAGATGTCGCTGGCTTCCGCAGGTGAGTTGACCTTCACGGCAGTTGCCTGATGGCCAATCCATGGGCGGGGGAAGTGGAACTGATCATCGAGGGCGAGGCCCATATCTGCAAGCTGACGCTTGGGGCCTTGGCCGAACTTGAGGCGAGCCTCAAAGGGGAGACGGTTCTTGATCTGATCGAACGGTTTGAAACTGGCCGGTTTGCGACCCGCGATGTGCTGGCACTGATTGTGGCTGGGCTGCGCGGCGGTGGCTGGCGCGGCACGGCAGAGGACCTGCTGAGCAGCGAGATCCGCGGCGGGCTTCTGGAAGCCACGAAAGTTGCTGCACAGCTTCTGGCACGGGCCTTCGGCAGCGGCGAGACATGAGTGAGCGGCGCGGATTTGACTGGCCCGCATTGCTGAAACTGGGCCTCCAGAACGGCGGATTACAACCGCAGGAATTCTGGGCGCTGACGCCTGCAGAGGTGACGCTGATGCTGGGCCTTGATGCGGTGGAAAAGCCCCTCAACCGGGCCCGACTGGAAGAACTGGACCGGCTTTATACGGTAGGTCTGGCGGAACATGTGGAAGGTGACTGATGGGTATTTTTGACGGGCTGGACGGCCTGGAAACACGGATTGAAGGCTTGGAAAGCTCCCTTGGCGGCGCGGAGGTCGTGGTCTCCACCTTCGAGGGCGAGTTGGAGATGATGCGCAAGACGATGCTCTACACCTCCAAGGAAGTGAACTCGCTGTCGCTGTCCATCGGGGGCGGGTTGCGCAAGGCTTTTGACGGGTTGGTCTTTGACGGCATCAAGCTGTCAGACGCGCTGAAAACCGTGGCCGATAGCATGATTAACGCCGCCTATAATACGGCGCTGAAACCTGTGCAAAACGGGCTGGGAACGGCGATTGCCGAGGGTATCAATGGTGTGGTCTCAGGGATCTTGCCGTTTGCCAATGGGGGTACGTTTTCCCAAGGCCGGGTGATGCCCTTTGCCAAAGGCGGCGTGGTCTCAAGCCCCTCCTATTTCCCGATGCGGGGCGGCACTGGCCTGATGGGAGAAGCGGGTCCCGAGGCGATCATGCCGCTGGCGCGTGGCGCGGATGGCAGGCTTGGCGTGAAGACCCAAGGCGGCGGGCGGGCCGTCAATATCACGATGAACATTCAGACGCCTGACGTGGCGGGGTTCCAACGCTCCCAAAGCCAGATTGCCGCTCAGATGAGCCGCGCTTTGGCAAGTGGCCAGCGTAACAGATAGGAGGATAATTCGATGAATTTTCATGAGGTTAGGTTTCCGGCGTCACTGTCTTTCGGCTCCCTCGGGGGACCAGAGCGGCGCACCGAAATTGTTACGCTCGCCAATGGGTTTGAGGAGCGGAACACGCCCTGGGCCCATTCGCGCAGGCGTTATGATGCAGGCGTCGGCATGCGCTCGCTCGATGATGTGGAAACTATGATCGCATTTTTTGAAGCGCGTCAGGGGCAGTTATACGGATTTCGCTGGAAAGACTGGTCCGATTACCGGTCTTGCAAGGCCTCCGGCACCGTCAGTTTTGAAGATCAGGTGATCGGTACGGGCGACGGGAATACCACGGCGTTTCCGCTGATCAAAACCTATAGCTCCGGTGCGCAAGCCTATGCGCGGCCTGTGAAAAAACCTGTTCTGGGGTCGGTCCTTGTGGGCTTTGATGGCATCGCATTGCAGCAAGGCATCGACTGGGATGTGGTGTTGGAAACCGGAATTGTAACCTTTGAGGAAGCGCCTGATGTCGGCGTGGAGATTACCGCAGGGTTCGAATTTGACGTGCCCGTGCGCTTTGACACGGACACGATCCAGACCAGCGTGGCCTCTTTTCAGGCGGGCGATATCCCGTCCGTCCCCGTGATCGAGGTCCGCGTATGAGCGCGGATGCGCTGCGCGCGCATCTGAACGGGGGCCAGACGACCGTGGCGCGCTGCTGGGCCGTGACCCGGCGCGATGGCACGGTTTTCGGCTTTACCGATCACGACCAAGCCCTTGAATTTGAGGGAATTACTTTCAAAGCCGATAGTGGTTTGACGGCCAGTGCGCTGGCGCAGGTCACGGGGCTTGCGGTTGACAATTCCGAAGCGCTCGGCGCGCTGTCTGATGCCTCTGTCACCGAAAGCGACATTGCGGCAGGGCGCTTTGACGGGGCCGAGATCACCGCTTGGCTGGTCAATTGGGCAGAGCCTGCCTGCCGTGCCGTGCAGTTTTCGGGCTCCATCGGCGAGCTGAAGCGGACCGACGGCGCGTTTCAGGCGGAGCTGCGCGGGATCTCTGAACAGCTTAACCTTCCCAAGGGCAATGTGTTCCAAAAACCCTGTCAGGCGATCCTGGGCGATGCGCGTTGCAAGCTTGATCTCAGCCAGCCGGGCTACCGCACCGAGCTTCCGGCGGAGGTCAGCGAAGACGGACGGGTGTTCACCTTTGAGCAGATCGGCGGCTTTGATGATCGCTGGTTCGAAAAGGGGCGTTTCGACGTGTTGAGCGGGGCGGCCGAGGGGCAGGTTGCGATCATCAAGAATGACACGGCTACGGAGGATGGCCGGGTTATTGAGTTGTGGGAACAGCTGCGCCTGCCGATTGCATCGGGGGATTTGGTGCGTCTTGAAACCGGCTGCGACAAGCGCAAGAACACCTGCAAACTGAAGTTTCAGAACCTGCTGAATTTCCGTGGCTTTCCTCATATTCCGGGCGAAGACTGGCTGATCGCCTATCCTAAGCGCGATGGCGTCAATGACGGTGGAAGGCGGCCTTCATGAGCGATTTCAATAGCTTGATCGTTGCCGAGGCGCGGTCCTGGATTGGCACGCCCTATCGCCACCAAGCCTCCTGCAAAGGGGCAGGCACCGATTGTCTTGGCCTGCTGCTTGGGATTTGGCACGCGCTTTATGGCACGCTGCCCGAACCCGTGCCGCGCTACAGTCCCGACTGGTCGGAGCCGCAAGGCCATGAAGTGCTTTGGCACGCCGCCAGTCGACATCTGAGCCTCAAAGCACCGTTTGAGACGGCACAAGGCGATGTGTTGCTTTTTCGGATGCGCCACGGGGCGGTGGCCAAGCATATCGGTATCACCTCGCAGCTTGGCGAGACCCCGCATTTTATCCACGCCTATAGCGGCCACGGGGTTGTTGAATCGCCCCTGTCCGAGCCTTGGGCGCGCCGGGTCGTGGCCCGTTTTGAACTTCCGAAAGCAGGTGCGTAATGGCGACTATTCTTCTTTCAGCAGCGGGCGCTGCCATTGGTGGCAGTATCGGCGGCGGTATTCTGGGCCTGTCTTCAGCCGTAATCGGGCGGGCCGTTGGCGCGACCATCGGACGCTCGATTGACCAGAAACTGCTGGGGGGCGGCTCAGATACCGTGGAGACAGGTCAGATCGACCGGATGCGCATCATGGGGGCGTCCGAAGGGGCGGCGGTGCCGTCGGTCTATGGCCGGATGCGGGTGTCGGGCAATGTGATCTGGACCAGCAATTACCGCGAAACCGTGTCGACCTCGCAAGCCAGCGGCTCCAAGGGCGCGCCGAGCGGGCCGACGACCAGCGAGTATTCTTACACGATCAACATGGCGATTGCCTTGGGCGAAGGGCCAATCACGGGGATCGGGCGGGTCTGGGTGGACGGCGCGATTTTCCCCACGGGTGATTTGAACATGCGGGTCTATCGCGGCACGGAAGACCAATTGCCGGACCCAGTGATTAGCGCCATTGAGGGTGCAGAAGATGTCCCGGCCTATCGTGGCCTGGCCTATGTGGTCATTGAAGAGCTTGACGTTACGCAATTTGGCAATCGCGTGCCGCAGTTTTCATTCGAGGTCATTCGCGGGGCCGAAACGCCCACGCTTGATCTGACAGTGGCGGAAGGCCTGCAGGCGGTGGCCCTGATGCCCGGCACAGGGGAGTTCGCGCTGTCCACAGATCCGGTTTACAAGAATGGCGCGTCGGGCGCGCGCGCGGTAAATGTGAACTCTGCCGAGGGGCGACCTGATCTTTCGGTGTCGCTTGATGCGCTGACGCGGGAGCTGCCAAACTGCAACGCAACCTCGCTGATTGTCAGCTGGTTTGGCGACGATTTACGGGCGGGCAATTGCCGAGTTTTGCCGAAGGTGGAGACCAACCAGTCTGCGGCACCCGCCGTGGGCAGTATTCCCGTGGGTGGGGTCAGCGACGACTGGAATGTGAACGGAGTAACGCGGGCTGCGGCTGAAGCGGTTGCCCTGATCGACGATCGTCCTGTTTATGGCGGTACGCCCACCGACGCCTCAATCGTGCAGGCAATTCAGACACTTAACGCGCGTGGGCAGGACGTGATGTTCTACCCGTTCCTGCTGATGGAGATCCTCAGTGGAAATGCGCTGCCCGATCCCTATAGCGATGCGACCTCCCAACCCGCGCTACCCTGGCGCGGCAGAATTACCACGTCGAAAGCACCGGGGCAGGCAGGCTCAACCGATCAAACGGCTGCGGCGCGCGCCGAAGTTGAGGCGTTCATGGGCACCGCACAGCCGTCTGATTTCACCGTGAGCGGCACCACAGTCACCTATACCGGCCTGCAAGAATGGAGCTACCGGCGCTTCATTTTGCACTACGCCTATCTATGTGCGGCGGCAGGTGGAGTGGACTCGTTTTGCATCGGCTCCGAGATGCGCAGCCTGACGCAAATTCGCGACGAAACAGGCGCATTCCCGGCGGTGGAGGCCTTTGTGCAACTGGCCGCTGACGTGCGTGTGATCCTTGGGACAGAGACCAAAATAGGCTACGCCGCCGACTGGTCGGAATATTTCGGCTACCAACCGCCCGATGGCTCTGGCGATGTGCTTTATCATCTTGATCCGCTCTGGTCTGATGATGAGATAGATTTCATCGGGATCGACAATTACATGCCGTTGGCCGATTGGCGCGACGGGGAAGATCACCTCGATAAGGCCGCGTATCACACGATCTATGATCTGGAGTATTTGCGTAGCAATATCGCCGGTGGCGAGGGCTATGACTGGTATTACCGCGACCCCGAAGAGCGTGAATTGCAAATCCGCACGCCGATTCAGGACGGTGCCCATGATGAACCGTGGATCTATCGCTACAAGGATTTGCGCAACTGGTGGGAGCGGCCGCATTACGAACGCACTGGCGGCACGCGAAACTCCATCCCGACCGCGTGGGAGCCGCGCTCGAAGCCTATATGGTTTACGGAATTGGGTTGTGCCGCGATTGATAAGGGACCGAACCAACCCAACAAGTTCCTCGATCCGAAATCGTCAGAGAGCGGCATCCCGCATTTCTCAAACGGGCGGCGAGATGATTATGCGCAGATGCAATTCCTGCGCGCCTATTTCAGCTATTACGGCGAGGTCGCGAACAACCCCATCTCGGAGCTTTATGAAGGCCCGATGGTGGACATGTCAAAAGCGTTCATCTGGGCGTGGGACGCGCGGCCCTGGCCAGATTTCCCAAATAATACAAACGTTTGGAGCGACGGCAGCAATCATGTCGCGGGTCACTGGCTGACCGGACGCACCGGTACACAGCCATTGTCCCATGTGGTTGCAACGATCTGCGAAGCGTCGGGTCTGACACGCTATGACGTCTCGGAGTTGCACGGCATCGTGCGTGGTTTTGCGGTCGACGGGCTGGAAACCGCGCGCGCGCAATTGCAGCCCTTGATGGTGGCATATGGCTTTGACGCGGTGGAGCAGGGCGGTATCTTGAAGTTCCGCAACCGCGATGCGGCCCCAGTGATTAATGTGGCCGAAGAGGACTACACGGTCGAGGGCAACGCAGGCATTCTGGAGCAATCCCGCGCGCCCGAGGCGGAGGTCGTCGGCCAGGTGCGGCTGGGTTATGTGGAGGCCGATGGGGAGTTTGCCCCGCGCGTCGCCGACGCCCGTTTCCCCGATGACGCGGCCAATTCAAAATCGCAAAACGACATGCCTTTGTCCTTTATCGCCTCAGAAGCCCGCGCCATCTCGGAGCGTTGGTTGTCAGAAGCGCGCGTGGCGCGGGACACGGTGCGGGTCACTTTGCCCCCCTCGCGCGGTGATATTTTTGCAGGCGACATCATGCGTCTGTCGCAAGGGGATGCAGGGCTTTTATACCGTGTGGACCGGGTCGAGGATCGCGGCGCACGTGTTATAGAGGCCGTTCGGGTTGAGCCGCAGATTTACACGCCCAGCGACAGCACCGAAGACATCCCCGAACTGCGCCCCTTTGCGGTTCCGGTGCCGGTCAGCGCGCAGTTTATGGACCTGCCACTTCTGACGGGCAGCGAGGTTCCGCATGCGCCTTACGTTGCTGCCTTTGCGCAGCCTTGGCCGGGCGGGGCGGCGGTATATGGCGCGCCGCAAGACAGCGATTACGGGTTGAATACGATCATCGGCAGCCCCTCGGTCATTGGTGTCACACAAACCGCGATGCCGTCCGCCACGCCGGGGCTTTGGGATCGTGGGCCGGCCTTGAGGGTGCAGCTTATGGGCGGCACGCTCAGCTCGGTCACGCAAGACGCGGTGCTCAATGGGGCCAATGTCGGCGTGATCGGCGACGGCTCAAACGAGATTTGGGAAGTGTTTCAATTTGCGCAGGCTGATCTGATCGCACCAGGCGTTTTTGACCTGTCACAGCGGTTGCGCGGGCAGGCGGGATCGGACGGCCTAATGCCGACATCTTGGCCGGAAGGCAGTACTTTCGTGCTGATCAACGGCGCGCCAAAGCAAATTAACCTTGATCTGGCCGCCCGTGATCTGGCGCGCCATTACCGTGTTGGCCCCGCTGCGCGCCCCGTTAGCGATCCGTCTTATCAGCACTTCATTGAGGCGTTCAAAGGCAACGGTCTGCGCCCTTATGCACCTGCGGGTCTTGCGCATTTGAAAGACGGGGGCAGCGACATCTTTCGCTGGATACGAAGAACGCGCATCGATGGCGATAGCTGGGTTTCGACGGAGGTGCCGCTTGGGGAAGACAGCGAGGCATACCTCCTACGTGTCAGCGTCAGCGGAACGGTCCTGCGCGAGGACACCGTGAGTGCTCCGATCTGGATATACACATCCGCGATGCGCAGCGCTGATGGCGCCCAAGCGCCTTATACAATTGAAATCGCTCAACTTTCGCAAAGCTATGGGCCCGGACTTTTTGCAAGGAAAGAAATCAATGCCTGAGACAGCCAACCTGAACCTACCGCTTCTGGAACCAGCACAAGCGCAAAAACATGTCACCGTGAACGAGGCGCTGGCCCGCATTGACGCCGCCCTTCAGCTGAGCGTGCATAGTGCGTCGACGACAACGCCGCCGGTGCTCAATGTGGACGGCGACACCTATCTGATCTCGTCCGGCGGGGTGAACGCCTGGTCCGGGCAGGACGGCAATCTGGCGTTTTTCGGCAATGGCGGGTGGAGCTTTCTGGTGCCGCAAACCGGCTGGCAGATTTGGGTCATCGATACCGCAGAGCGACTAACCTTTGACGGGCAGGACTGGGCAAGCGATGTTCTGGCAATGTCGCCCAACCGCGCGGCAATGCGCGCCGAGGTGATCGAGATTGACCACGTCATCCAAGGCGGTGCCAGCGAGGACACAGGGTTTGTGATCCCGGCAAATACGTCTGTCTGGGGGGTTACTGGCCGGGTGCTAAGCGAGATTACGGGCACGCTAAGCGCGTGGTCGCTGGGGGCCGAAGGTTCTGCCACGCGCTATGGAGCGGGTCTTGGGACCTCCGCAGGGTCCTGGGTGCGCGGGTTAACGGGCCAGCCGCAGACATATTATGCGGCCAGCCCGCTGACCCTGACGGCAGAGGGCGGCGATTTTGGGACAGGCACAGTGCGCTTAGCCGTGCATTTGCTGAACCTTGATCTGCCATCAGCCTGATGCGGGCCTGCAGGGTTGATGAAGTGTTGATGGCGGCCCGGTGCTTACATGGCCTGCCATTGTCAGAGCAACCCGCGCAGGCGCAGCTTTGGATCGCCCAGAGCCACATCGCCGACAAGTATCGGAAAAGGTTGAAGAAATATCACCCTCTTTGGGGTAATGGCTCCTTGCTGAGCAGGTTGGACCGCACAAAGCGATACGATAAAGTTGATCTTGGAGACCCTGATTTTCTGCAAGCGCTGGTCGTAATGCTTAGCGCATTGCAGGCTTGGCGAGCTAACCCTGCGCACAGGTAAAACAGGTTGAAATGGCAGGGTCGAAGGCCAGCCGTTTCTCCTCGATCACCTCCCCGCATTCGGCGCAATAGCCAAACTCCCCTTCCTCTATCCGCACCAAAGCCTGCGCGATCTTTTGCAATCCTGCTTGCCGTCGCGCTTCGGAAGCCTGTGTCATTGCCTGATTTTGCAGCGCATCCATGCGGGTCAGGCGGCCCGTCGATTGTTGGTCCAAAACCACCAAATCGCGATCAGATTTGGTCTGTGCCCGTTCTGCTTCAAGTGCCGCGCGGCGCTCCAACAATTGCGCCCGATACGCGCGAAGTTTCGCAGATGTGATGTCCTTGCTCACAATTTCTGACTTCCATATTGGTTATTTGCTATTAACTGTAGTATGGCCGCAGCAGAACAAGCAGGTAAGAGCGATGTCAAAAACAAAAGCGAAACTGTCCGAGATTGACCCGGTCTGGCAGCGGATTTCTCAAGACGCCCAGTCGATGATCGAGAAAGAGCCGCTTCTGGGCGGTCTCATCCACAGCTCCGTGTTGCACCATGGCAGTCTGGAAAACGCGCTGTCTTACCGGATGGCGCAGAAGCTGTCCTCGGGTGAAATGTCGGAGCAAATCCTGCGCGAGATTGGCGATGAGGCTTACCGCAGCGCCCCTGATCTTGGGGCCGCCGCGCGCGCCGATATCGTGGCGGTTTATGAGCGCGACCCGGCCTGCCACAGCTTCTTGCAGCCGATCCTGTTCTTCAAAGGATTCCAGGCTATCCAGGCCTACCGCATCGGGCATTGGCTGTGGACGCAAGGCCGCAAGGACCTGGCCTATTTCATTCAGAACCGTGTTAGCGAAGTGTTTGGCATCGACGTGCATCCCGCCGCGAAAATTGGCCGTGGCATCATGATTGACCACGCCCATTCTATCGTTATCGGTGAGACGGCAGTGGTGGGCGACAATGTCTCCATGCTGCATTCGGTGACCCTGGGCGGGACCGGTAAGGAAGATGATGACCGGCATCCGAAGATTGCAGACGGTGTCCTGATCGGGGCTGGCGCGAAGGTGCTTGGCAACATCACCGTTGGGCATTGCTCACGGATTGCGGCGGGCTCTGTGGTGTTGGAACCTGTGCCGCCGATGAAGACCGTTGCGGGTGTGCCTGCCAAGATCGTGGGGGAGGCGGGGTGTTCTCAGCCGTCCATCACCATGGACCAGCTGCTCAGCGGCGAAATCTGAAAAACATTCGAATTTGAATAGAAAAGGCCGGGCGATTGACCCGGCCTTTTGCGTTTTGTTCGATTTGTGAAAGTCTTAGGCGAGCATGGAGACCGGGTTTTCCAGATTATCCTTGATCGCTTGCATCAGCTGAGCCCCAAGCGCGCCGTCGATTACCCGGTGATCCACGCTGAGCGTCACGGACATTACGATGGCTGATGTCAGCTCACCATCCGCGCCGACGATCGGCTTTTTGACACCCGTGCCAACAGCAAGAATCGCCGCATGGGGCGGGTTGATGATCGCGTCGAAATTGTCGATGCCGAACATGCCCAGATTGGAAATCGCGAAGCTGCCGCCTTGATATTCATGCGGGGCCAGCTTGCGGTCGCGGGCGCGCGCGGCGAGGTCTTTCATCTCCGCCGAGAGGGCAGACAAGCTTTTCATTTCCGCGTCTTTCAGGACGGGAGTAAACAGCCCGCCTTCGATGGCCACGGCCACCGCAACGTC
>CAYGQQ010000037.1:0-28351 GCA_964352105.1 uncultured Rhodobacterales bacterium
GCACGGGTTCGGAGCGTCAGCGCCTGCTGGCACGCTTTATGAACATTTTGGGATCACAGCCGAAGCGACCGCGGCCAAGGTGAAAATGCTTCTGGCGGGCGACTGGCAGTCGACCACCTGAATGGATTGAGATTTGGAAAAAGAGAAAGGCCCGCGAGTTGCGGGCCTTTTTTGCCTCCGGCGGGAGTATTTTTTGCAAGAAGAAGCGGGGGGCGTTACCCGTTGGCTTCGCGAATTTTGTTGGCGGCATCTTTGTCATAAGTGACGCCGTTTTCATCAAAGAGCGCGTCGAGCTCACCTGAGAGCGTCATCTCGGTGATGATATCACAGCCGCCGACAAACTCGCCTTTGATGTAAAGCTGGGGGATCGTCGGCCAGTCAGAGAAATCCTTGATGCCTTGGCGGATGCCGTCATCGGCCAGAACGTTAATGTCCTGATAGTCGATGCCCATGTAATTCAGCACACCGGCAACGCGGGAGGAAAACCCGCATTGTGGCATTTCTTTCGTGCCTTTCATGAAGAGAACCACGTCATTTGCGGTAATCGTCTCTTTGATCTGGGTATTTGCGTCGCTCATGTCGCTTACTCCGGGGCTTTTGTGGTCAGGGCCAAAGCGTGCAATTCGCCGCTGGGGCCGTCCATTTTTCCTTTAAGCGCTGCGTAGACAGCGCGCTGTTGCTGGACGCGGTTTTTGCCGCGGAAGCTTTCGTCGATGACCTGTGCAGACATATGGACGCCGTCATCCCCTTGCACGGTGATCTGTGCATTTGGAAAGCTTTCCCGGATCAGATCTTCGATCTCGCTGGCTTGCATGGGCATGAGTTTCGGGTCCTTTGTGGTCGTTGACCTAGAATGTAGGCCTGGAGCAGGGTGGCTGCAAGAGTGCGCTTACGCCACCGCGCTGGCAAATTTTGTGCGGTAGAGCATGGACAGCGCGTCCAATTCGTCTTCAGAATTGCCGAACCGCACCGAACTGCCGGTGAACTTGCCGACGGTTTGCAAAGGAATGCCTGCTTTGCCAGCTGCAATCATCAGGGCTTCGGCTTTGTCGAAAGAGCACCCGATCAGGTAGCGGGCTTGATCTTCACCAAAAAGCTGCGCCGTTGGCATTGCGTCGATCTGGACGCCGACATTTGCGGTCTCGGCCATCTCGAACGCGGCCAAGGCCAGCCCGCCATCGGCCAGATCAGTGCAAACGTCGATCCAGTCGCGGTTGTCGCGGATGAAATCGCCGTTGCGCTTCTCAGCCGCCAGATCAACGCTTGGCGCGTCGCCGTCTTCGCGGTCAAACATTTCCGCCAGAAGGGCAGATTGGCCCAGATGACCTTCTGTCTCGCCCACAAGTAGCGCCACATGACCGTCACGGACCTGACCTGCGATGATGTGATCCAGATCGTCGATCAGCCCTACGGCACCAATGGTTGGTGTGGGCAGAATGCCTGAGCC
Organism: uncultured Rhodobacterales bacterium; assembly: GCA_964352105.1. Lineage (GTDB taxonomy): Bacteria > Pseudomonadota > Alphaproteobacteria > Rhodobacterales > Rhodobacteraceae > Litoreibacter. The sequence continues at coordinate 1,448 of CAYGQQ010000037.1, forward strand.
ATCGGTTTCATTATAGAGCGACACATTGCCCGACACGATCGGCATATCCAGCGCCGCCACGGCAGCCCCGATCCCTTTGATCGCGCCGACGAACTGGCCCATGATTTCGGGCTTCTCAGGGTTGCCGAAATTCATATTGTCTGTTGTTGCCAAGGGCTTCGCGCCGCACGCTGTCAGGTTTCGATAGGCTTCGGCCACGGCTTGCGCGCCGCCTTGATAGGGATTGGCTTTGACGTAGCGCGGCGTCACGTCCGAGGTGAACGCCAGTGCTTTTTGGGTGCCGTGGACGCGCACAATGCCTGCACCCGCGCCCGGGGCCACGACCGTGTCGGCCATGACCTGGCTGTCATACTGTTCCCAAACCCACTGCTTGGAGGCATAGTTTGGGCTTGAGATGAGCGCCTTCAAACCCTCGATCGGATCAACCTCTGCGATGTCCTCAAGCGGGGCGGCAGGAGGTGTTTCCACCCACGGGCGGTCATATTCCGGGGCGGTGCCGGACAGGGCTTTCAGCGGCAGGTCGGCTTTGACCTCGCCGTTATGCTCGATGATGAAGCGGTCTTCGGCAATCGTCTCACCGACAATGGCGAAATCGAGGTCCCATTTGTCGAAGACGGCCTTGGCCTCGGCCTCCAGATCGGGGTTCAACACCATCAACATGCGTTCCTGAGACTCGCTCAGCATCATCTCGTAGGCGGTCATATTCTCTTCGCGGACGGGAACTTTTTCCAGCCACAGGCGCACGCCCAGATCACCCTTGTCACCCATTTCGACGGCAGAGCACGTCAAGCCAGCCGCGCCCATATCCTGGATGGAGATCACAGCGCCGGTGCGCATCAGTTCCTGACAGGCTTCCATCAGGCGCTTTTCGGTGAACGGATCGCCGACCTGGACCGTGGGGCGTTTTTCTTCAATGCTGTCGTCAAACTCGGACGATGCCATGGTGGCCCCGCCAACCCCGTCGCGTCCGGTTTTTGCCCCAAGGTAAACCACAGGCATACCAATGCCAGAGGCCGCCGAATAGAAGATCTTGTCGGCATCCGCCAAGCCGGCGGCAAAGGCGTTAACCAGACAATTGCCATTATAGGCGGGGTGGAAGCGGACCTCGCCGCCCACGGTTGGGACGCCAAAGCAATTACCGTAGCCGCCGACACCAGCCACCACACCGGACACAAGCTGGCGGGTTTTGGGATGATCGGGGCTGCCAAAGCTCAGCGAGTTCATCGCTGCAATGGGGCGCGCGCCCATGGTGAAGACATCGCGAAGAATGCCGCCCACGCCAGTGGCCGCACCTTGATAAGGCTCGATATAGGACGGGTGGTTGTGGCTTTCCATTTTGAAGACCACGGCCTGACCATCGCCAATATCCACCACGCCCGCATTCTCGCCGGGACCACAAATAACCTGAGGGCCTTCGGTGGGCAGGGTGCGCAGCCATTTCTTGGAAGATTTATAGGAGCAATGCTCGTTCCACATCGCGGAGAAGATGCCCAATTCGGTATATGTCGGCTCCCGCCTGATGATCTCCAGAAGTCGGGCGTATTCGTCGGGGCTCAGCCCATGCGCTGCAATCAATTCTTCACTCAGTGCAGGGTCCTGCATTCTGCCCGTCTCCCCATTGGTAGTCGCCTGAGTGTTTCTTATTGCAGTGCGGCACGGGGGGGAAGAGTGGATCGGGAAAATCCCTTAAAAATGCTGCTTTGACGGGCCGATCAGCCTTGAATGATCGCAGGCAGGATCAGCCGGAACGTTGTCCCTTTACCGTGACTGGTATTCGCCCGCAGGCTGCCACCTGATTGCGCGGCGAACCCTTTGGCCATCGACAGCCCCAATCCAGAGCCCTGACCGGTGGCTTTCGTTGTAAAGAACGGGTCGAAGATGCGTGGCAGGATGTCGGCAGGGATACCTCCGCCAGTATCTGACAGATCAAATGTCACATAAGGCCCAGGTTGCAATTTGCCGGCCGGGTCGGAGGGCACGATATGATTGCTTGCGGTGATTTTGAAGGTTCCGCCTGTCGGCATCGCATCGCGGGCATTCTCGACGATATTGATCAAGGCGGCGGTGAATTGGTCTGGATCAACCTGCACCGGCCAAAGACCTTCATGCAGATCGCGCTCCCAGGTGACGCCAGTGGGCAGGATTGTCGCAACGGTCGGCGCGAAATCGTCGAAAAACGCGGGCAAATCGATGGTTTTGCGTGACAACGGCATCTGGCGCGAAAACGCCAACAATTGCGCCGTGACGATGGAGGCGCGATGTGCACTGTCGCGCGCTGCCGCCGCCAATTGGTCCTTTTCGACAGGGTCTTTGACCTCTTGCAACAGCTCCAGATTGCCCATCACAGCCGTCAGGATGTTGTTGAAATCATGGGCGATACCGGCGGTCAGACGGCCAATCGCCTCGAAATAGTTGGCGTCTTCTCGCTCCTTTAGGGACCCGTCGATTATATTCTTCGACTGCAACGCATCAAAGAGGCAGGCGTTGAAATAGGCGGTCACAGCGATCACGATGCTGAAAATCAACAGCCGCTCTCCGGGGCCTTCAGCAAGGTCGGCCATGCCCCAGCCAAACCACAGCAGCGCGCCCGAGACACACACGGAATCGATCAGGGTCAGGGCCGGGATATGGCTGCGTTTTGTCAGCGCATTGAACGCGGTCCCGGCCAGCATCGCAAAGGCCAGCGCGTTCAGGATCGTTTCGGGTCGCGAATACATGAACGCCGCAAGCGCGTAGTAAAGAAAATAACGAAGGATATCGGAAATATATATCTGCGTCAGTATGTTGCGGTCCAATGTTGCCGCAAGTTTACGGGTCAGAAATATACCCACGCCGAGGCTCAGCAAATAGAAAATCATGAAGGCCAGCACGATCACCAGATCATAAAGCGCCCAAACGAATATCGACAGAACCGTCACGATGACGGCCCGGCTGATCAATTCGTTGCTTTTCGACGAATAGAGGCTCGACAAGATTGCCGAGATCTCAACTAGGTCGTCGGTCTCCCCAGACTTTGACATTCCATTACCTTTGGCCCGTTTTACCAAGCATCTCACGTCTCAAAAGGTCACTTCGTTAATCCTTGGTTAAAATATGTAAACAAACCATTAACGAGGAGCCATAAGAGTTGACGTTGTCAGCTACTTTAAAAAGCCTCGTAACGCTTCTAGCGAATTGCGTGGGGAAATCACATAGTTTTTGCGAAAACGCCAAACAACCCTGGAAAACCAGTGTGAAAAATCGCGCCGTCGCCAAAGTAAAAAAAAGGCCGAGCGCGAAGCTCGGCCAAGTCCAACAGGGAGGTCAGCAACATCTCTGCTGCTGTCTGATTTCGAAATATGCCTCTGGTTCACATCGATCAAGTGTTTGTTGCCTAAAAAGTCGGCATACCCGATATGCATTACATGCATAGCTTTAAAATTAGGCGGCCTTGCGACGCTTTTGCTCATTTATCTCGCTGACGACAAAGTCGCGGAAGGCGGCAATCCGTTTCGAGTGGCGCAATTCTTCGGGGTAGGCCAGGAAAACCGGCACTTCATTTGATTCAACATCCGGCAAGACGCGCACAAGATTTTCGTTATCGCTTGCCGTGTAATCGGGCAGAACACCAATGCCCAAGCCATGCCCAACGCCTTGCAAAACGCCGAAATAATTGTTCACGGTCAAAAGGTTGGGCAGTTCATAGCTCATCAGTTCGCGTACCAGCATAGCGCCCGCACTAACTTGTGTGGAATCGATGTTCTGGCAGATCAGCCTATGGTCGCGCAGATCATCCATGCGGGCCGGATTGCCGTGCTTTTCCAGATAGTCGGGGCTTGCAAACAGCTGCATCCGCACGCTCATCAGGCGTTTGCGCACGAGATCAGCCTGGCTTGGCTCTTTCATTCGGATGGCGACATCGGCTTCCCGCATCGGCAGGTCAAGAACCCGTTCTTCCAGCATCAGGTCGATATTGAGGTCGGGGAAATCAGCATAAAGATTGCTCAGGCGCGGGGCCAACCACAAAGAGCCAAAGCCGATCGTGGTGGTTACACGCAGTTCGCCAAACACTTCTTCCTCGCTGTCGCGAATACGCGCGCTAGCCGCATCAAGTCGTTTGGTAATGGATTTTGTTGCATCAAACAGCAACTCGCCTTGCTCGGTCAGGATCAGCCCGCGGGCATGGCGGTGAAACAACGTCGCGTTCAGTGATTCTTCCAATCCGCGGATCTGGCGCGAGACCGCCGATTGCGACAAATGCAAGATATCACCCGCATGGGTGAGGCTGCCTGCATCTGCGACCGCGTGAAAAATTCTTAACTTGTCCCAATCCATCTGCTGTCTGCCTGTTCAATAAACTTCAAAATCACTCGATCTTGCCGCGCCGCCTTTGGTTGCGGGTTCTACTCTATGTTATGACTGTACTGCAAAGACTGATTTCCAGAAAAAACAGTTGTAGGTCAGAATATTTGACCTATTATTGATTTTAGCGTCTGGGAGGGCGTCTCAGCAGGGAGTTGCACAATGGTTAAGCATGATGTGTCTTTGAGCGATCGTTTCGATCTGGAGAAATCTCCGGTTTTGATGAACGGCACGCAGGCACTTGTTCGACTAATGTTGATGCAAAAAGCCATCGACAAGGCCGCCGGGCTGAACACGGCAGGACTTGTGACGGGCTATCGCGGCTCTCCTTTGGGGGCGGTAGATCAGCAGATGATGCGGGCCGAAAAGCTGTTGAATGCCGCCGATATCACCTTTCAGCCGGGACTGAACGAAGACCTTGCGGCGACGGCCCTATGGGGCGCGCAACAGGCAGAACTGCGCGGCGAAGGTAAATATGACGGTGTCTTTGGCCTTTGGTACGGCAAGGGGCCGGGCGTGGACCGCTCTGGCGATGCGATGCGCCACGCGAATATGGCGGGCACCTCCAAACTGGGCGGCGTGCTGATGGCGATGGGCGATGACCACACCGGCGAAAGCTCCACCACATGCCACCAATCCGACTGGGCGATGGTCGATGTCTATATGCCGGTCTTGTCCCCCGCGGGCGTGCAGGAAATCTTGGATTACGGAATATATGGCATCGCGATGTCGCGCTTTACCGGGCTCTGGACCGGTTTGAAGCTGATGAAGGACACCGTCGAGGCCACGTCTGTCGTGGATGGCGCGCTGGACCGGATGCAGATCAAGCTGCCGGAGTTCGAGATGCCCGAGGGTGGTCTCAACATCCGTTTGGGCGATCACTGGATCCCGCAAGAGGCGCGGGTGATCGACTACAAGCGTTTCGCCGCAGAGGCTTTCTCAAAGGCCAACAAGATCGACAAGCGCGTCTTTGGCAAACCCGGCGCAAAGATCGGCTTTGTCGCGGCGGGCAAGAACTGGCTCGACCTGGGGCACGCGCTGAGCTTGCTGGGCATTGACGGGTCGGAAGCGGAACGCCTTGAGCTGACCACGTATAAGGTGGGCCAGACCTTCCCGCTGGATATGGACGGGTTCGGAGACTGGGCAGAAGGGCTCGACCTGATCGTCGTCGTGGAAGAAAAGCGCAAGCTTTTGGAAGTCCAGATCAAGGAAGTCCTGTTTGATAAGCGCGCGGGCCGCCGTGTCTATGGCTGGCGCAAGGGCGGCATCCACGCCGAAGAGCTGTTTGAAACCCGTTTCGCGCTGGACCCTGTCACCATTGCTGAAAAGATCGGCGGCATTTTGGTGGAAGAGGGCCGCAACACCGACCGCATTCTGGCCGGACTGGCGACGCTGGCCGAAGCGCGCAAGTCCGACAACGCTCAGGAAATAGCCGCTCGTCTGCCCTATTTCTGTTCTGGCTGTCCGCATAATTCCTCGACCAAAGTCCCGGACGGCTCGCGCGCCTATGCCGGCATCGGTTGTCACTTCATGGTGCAATGGATGGACCGGGAGACCTCCGGCTTCACCCATATGGGCGCGGAAGGGGCCAACTGGATCGGCGAAGCGCCGTTTTCAACCCGCTCCCATGTGTTTCAGAACATTGGAGACGGCACCTATAACCATTCGGGTATTCAGGCGATCCGGGCGTCGCATGCCTCTGGCACGAACATCACCTATAAGGTGCTCTTTAATGATGCAGTCGCGATGACCGGTGGCCAATCGAACGAAGGCGGGCTGGATGCCGTCCGCATCGTCAAAGAGCTGCAAGGTATCGGACTTCCTGAGGTGGCTGTGGTCTATGATGACAAAGAAGACGTCGATCTGGCTGCGTTCAAAGGCATCAAAACCTATGAGCGGGCCGAGCTTCAGACGGTCCAAGACCGTTTGGCCAAGACCGAAGGCACCACGGCGATTGTCTATATCCAGACCTGTGCGGCTGAAAAGCGCCGCCGACGCAAGCGCGGCACGTTCCCCGATCCCGACAAGCGGGTCTTCATCAATACCGATGTTTGCGAAGGCTGCGGTGATTGCGGGGTGCAATCCAATTGCGTCTCCATCGTGCCTGCCGAGACGGAGCTGGGCCGCAAGCGCGCCATTGATCAAAGCTCTTGCAACAAGGATTTCTCCTGCGTGAACGGGTTCTGTCCGTCCTTTGTCACCGTCAAAGGCGCGCAGATCCGCAAGGAAGCCACCGGCAGCGTCGAGCTGCCTGACCTTCCCGCACCTGATCTGCCCGAGATCAACGGCACCCATAACGTCGTGATCACTGGCGTGGGCGGCACGGGCGTGGTGACCATCGGGGCCGTTCTGGCCATGGCCGCGCATCTTGATGGCAAAGGCGCGGGCATGATGGAGATGGCAGGCCTCGCCCAGAAAGGTGGCGCGGTGCATATCCATTGCAGGCTCGCCAACCGGCCTGAAGATATCACCGCCATTCGTGTCGCCACGGGCGAGTGTGATGCGCTGATCGGCGGTGACCTTGTCGTCTCTGCCGGGGCGAAAACGCTGGGCTTGATGAAGACCGGGCGCACCAAGGGCGTCGTCAACAGCCACGACATTATAACGGGCGAGTTTACCCGGGACACAGAATTCGCCATCCCCCATGACCGCCTGCAACTGGCACTGGAAGCGCGACTTCAGGACAAAGTCGCGTTCTTTGACGCCTCTGAATTGTCGAAAGCGCTTCTTGGCGACTCGATCTTTTCCAACATGATGATCTTTGGGGCCGCTTGGCAAAACGGGCTAATCCCGCTGAGCCTGCAAGCCATCGGCCAGGCGATAGAGCTGAACGGAGCCGCGCCAAAGCGCAATCTTGAGGCGTTCAACCTGGGGCGCTGGGCGGTTTTATACCCTGAAGAAGCCGCAAAGCATGTGGGTAGCAACATCCTTGAGCTGCCCAAAACGCTTGAAGACAAGATCGCCTTCCGTGTGGCGCACTTGACGGCCTACCAGTCGCCGCGTCTGGCCAAGCGCTATACCAAGCTGCTCGACCGCGTGGATGATCCCAAGCTGAAAGAGGCCGTGGCCAAAGGCTATCATAAGCTGCTTGCCTATAAGGACGAATACGAGGTCGCCCGCCTGCATCTGAAGACGGAGGCAAAACTGCGCGCGGAATTTGCAGGCGATCTAGAGCTGACCTACCACCTTGCCCCACCGATGCTTTCAAAAACGGGCCCAAATGGCCGCCCCCTCAAGCGGGAGTTCGGGCCTTGGATCGGACGGGTCTTCAAGGTTTTGGCGAAGATGAAACGCCTGCGCGGCACGCCACTGGACGTTTTCGGCTACACCGCCGAGCGCAAGATGGAACGCAGGCTGATCAAGCAATACGAAAAGGATATGGGGTCAATCCTTGGCAAAGCCGCACAGAACACCGACGCAGCAATTGCGCTGGCAGAGCTGCCCTTGCAAATCCGGGGCTTTGGCCCGGTGAAAGACGCGGGTGAGAAGGCGGCGGCGAAACGGCGCGAGGAATTGCTGGTGGCACTCAGCCAAGATCCCAACCGGACCAACCAAGCGGCAGAATAGGGACGGGGCCTACGCCTTGCGGATCAGATAGACCTGTCCGTCCGCAACGTCGGATTGCGACAGCAGGGCGTGGCCTTGCTCCGCGCAGAAATGCGGCACGTCGACAATTGCCGCCGGATCGTCGGCATGCACTCTAAGCACTTGGCCCGATTGTAACGCCTCAAGCCGCTTGCGCGCCTTTAGCACGGGCAGGGGGCACAACAGCCCCAGCGCATCAAGTTCCGCATCATAGCTCATGTGCTATGGCTACGCGGCGACACATGTGTTGTCCATCCGGCTTTTCCCCGTTCATACCTTTTTACTTCGTCAACTTTGTCGCGCTAAGGTGGCTGAGAACAAGGACGCCTCTTTGATGCCAGAACCCACCCCCGTCAGACGCCGCAAGGTGTTCTACATCCCCGGCTACGACCCGTACCCGCCCCGGCGATACCGGGAGTTGTATCGCAAGGAAGGCGCGGCACAGGCAGAGATCAGCAACTACAAGATCGATCTGGTACCCAAGGATGGCGACGCCACCGGCTGGAAAGCGTTTGGACAGATGAATGGCCAGGAGGTCGAGGCCACATTCAAGGTGCTGGTCTGGTCCGACATCGTGCAAGACAGCATGTCCTCAGGCATTTTGCGCAGCTATTGGCAGCTGATTACAACCGCCTGGATCTACATCACCACGGGGGCGCTGCGCCGGTTGATGTGGCTGCGCAAAGGTCCGGTGATTGCCGCACTCTATCCTGTGGGGGTCCTGATCTTGCAGCTGATCCTCGCCTTGGTTGCCGGCAAAGTCACCACAGAGCTGAGCGCGTGGCTCATGCATAAAGGCATCGAAGTATTCTACGGCCCGCAACTTTTCGGCCCGCTCTTTGCGCTGCGAAACATCATCAGCCTGGCGCTGGGCGCGGTTGTGATCTGGCAGGCGCTGCGCTGGTTCCGCGCGAAGGACGGCAAGATATTTGCGCATTACCTGATGCATGACTACGCCTTTGCAGCTCGCTGGAAAGGGGCCAATCCGCCGGAGCTGGAAGCCCGCATGGCCGACTTCCGGGCAGAGATCGCCGCCGCATTGCGAGACGATGTCGACGAAGTGCTGGTTGTCGGCCATTCCTCCGGCGCGCATCTTGCGATCTCCGTTTTGTCGGACTTGCTGCACGAGACGCCGTTGACCAAAGACAGCCCCGCGCTGGGCTTTCTCAGCCTCGGCCAAGTCGTCCCGATGATGAGCTTTTTGCCAAAGGCCACGCGCCTGCGGTCGGATCTGCATGCCTTGAGCGCGCGGGACGATCTGACTTGGATTGATGTCACAGCGCCCGGCGACGGTTGCGCCTTCGCGCTGTGCGATCCGGTCAGTGTCACGGGGGTGGAGCCGGAAAATAAACGCTGGCCGCTGGTCATCTCTGCCGCGTTTACCAAAACGCTCAGCCCTGCGCGCTGGAAAGCCCTGCGGTGGCGCTTCTTCCGGCTGCATTTCCAATATCTCTGCGCGTTTGACCGCCCCGGTGATTACGACTATTTCCAGATCACCGCAGGGCCTGTGACGCTCAAAGACCGGTTTGAGGGGCGCGCGCCATCCGCCTCCCGCATTGACGTTCCGGCCTCGAAATACCGGTCGCTAGGGTAGCGCGATGACGGAACTGCCTCCAAAGCCGAAAGCGCGCGACGGTGACGTGCCGCTTTGGAAATACATCCAGATGTTTCGCCGCGATATCCTGTCGGCCCAGCCCGAGAAGCTCTACAAAGCCCGCATGGCGGAGTTCAAAACCCCGCTCTTTCGCAGCTTCCTGATCAACGAGCCTGATCTGGTCGCCCATGTACTGCAAGACTGTCCGATGGAATTTCCCAAAAGTGACCGCGTGGGGGAGGGGCTGCGCCCGCTTCTTGGCAACTCAGTCTTCTTGACCAATGGGGCCGACTGGCAGCGCCAGCGCCGGATCATCGACCCGGCCTTTGAAGGTGGCAGGCTACGCGACAATTTCGCGGCCATGCGCGATGCAGGCAAGGCGGCGCTGGCTCGAATGACGCCCGGCGCTATCATCGATGCAGAAGAAATGGCCAGCCATCTGGCTGCTGACATCATTTTCCGCACGCTGTTCTCGGTGCCGATCGAGAACAAGACCGCCGCCCAAGTCTACACGCTTTTTCGTGCCTACCAGCGGGTGCAGCCCATCGTGAACCTGCGCGCGCTGCTGCCCTGGCCGAAAGCCCTGCCCAATATCCTGCCGCGCAAAACCCGCGCGATTGCAGCTGACATCCGCGCGCTGATCACGGCAATGACCGAAGCGCGCCAGAACGATATCAAGGCTGGCACCGCGCCGGGAGATCTGGCCACCAAGATCATGACAACGCCCGATCCCGAAACGGGAGAGGTATTCTCTACCGAGGAAATGGTCGATCAGGTCGCGATCTTTTTTCTGGCCGGTCACGAAACCAGCGCAAGCGCAATTTCATGGGCGCTTTACCTTCTGGCGACCCACTCCGACTGGCAGGACAAGCTCGCCGTCGAAGCGCAAGGTATGGGCGAGACCCCTGATTTTGCCGCCGCCAGCCGACTGCCCATCAGCCGCGACGTGTTTCGCGAAACACTGAGGCTGTATCCGCCAGTACCGATGATGGTGCGCGAAACCATTGGGAAAGATGTCAGCTTCCGCGACCGGCCCGTGCCGAAAGGCGCGCAGATCGTGATCTCGCCTTGGCATCTGCATCGCCATACCCGCCAATGGTCCAATCCCGATGGGTTTGACCCAGCACGCTGGACCCGCGAGGAGACCAAAGCCTGTCAGCGCGACGCGTACTTGCCGTTTTCCAAAGGCGCGCGGGTCTGCCCTGGTGCGGGCTTTGCGATGCTGGAGGGGCCATTGATGCTGTCGATGCTGCTCAGAACGCTTCAGGTGGACGCGATGAACGTCCCAATTCCGGAGGCGCATCTGACCGTCAGGTCAAGAAATGGCATCAAATTGCGAATCGCTGCGCGGGATTCTGCCGATTGAGCATTTTGCGATTCTTCCGTTTTGAGAACGGTTGCGCCATACAGGGTGTATTGTTTTCAGTCCGGAAACAAAGGCCTGCTTGGTATGTGACAGCGTCAACAATTGCCGCCACGTCGTTTTGTGTTTTTTTAGTCACATCGATTAATGATTCATTAAGAAAATAAGGGGTTTAGGCCGACTCATCACGGGAAGACTTCAAATCTGAAGCAAATGTTTTTTTCTTCCCCGTGCGAAAATAGGCTAAATCTTGCCTAAAGGTGCAAGTTACAGAAATCCTATGGGGGGATGACATGTATATTTTAGATCGCCTTAATGAGTTTAGTGTTTCGAAGACCTCTATGTTGCGAATTGCCGTTCCCGCCCTTCGGGTAGGGTCAAGGCCTGCGACCGAGGTTGTATCAACGGATGATGATCTGCGTAAGCAGATCTCCAAAGACCTGCGGTCCTTCATGCGCTCCGAGCGCGGGTCGACCGAATGCGACACCAGCGGGTTGTCCCGCCGTGCACGCGAAGCCCTTTACGGGGACGTTGCCTGAGACTTTCGCTGGTAATAGCGCAGGACGTATAATCTGATCTCCGATGCAAGGCCGCTCTCCAGGGTGCGGCCTTCATCTATTTCTGCGGCAAGTTCGTTGATCGCAAGCCCTCGTTCCGCAGCGATGTCGCAGAACTCGCGCCAAAACTCATCCTCCAGCGAAATCGACGTGCGATGCCCGCGCAAAGTCACAGAATGCTTCTTGGGCCGCCCCATCACTTCTCCAGCTTGTGCTGATCAAGATGGGCGCGCGCTTTGTCCTTGGCGGTTCGCTCTGCGTCTTTTTCAACTTTCGTGCGGCCAAACTTGGCGGCATTCTGCGCGGCCGCATCTGATTTGCGCGCCCGCTCCAGCCGTTTTTTGGCCTGACGAAAGTTGATTGTACTCATTTCGGGCCGATCATCTTTTCGGGACGCACCACCTTGTCAAAGGTCTCCCCATCGACAAAGCCCAAAGCAATCGCTTCTTCCCGCAGGGTCGTGCCATTCTTGTGGGCGGTCTTGGCGACAGTTGTGGCATTGTCATAGCCAATCTCAGGGGCCAGCGCCGTCACCAGCATCAGGCTTTCGCGCATCAGCTTTTCGATGCGGGCACGATCCGGTTCGATCCCGGCCACACAATTGTCAGTAAACGCCATGCAGGCGTCGCCCAGAAGTTGCATGGATTGCAACAGGTTATAGGCCATCATTGGCTTGTAGACGTTCAACTCAAAATGCCCTTGAGAGCCTGCAAACCCAATCGCCGCATCATTGCCAAAGACATGTGCACAAACTTGCGTCATCGCTTCGCACTGCGTCGGGTTCACTTTGCCCGGCATGATCGACGATCCCGGCTCGTTCTCCGGCAGCATCAATTCGCCCAGACCGCAGCGGGGGCCGGAGCCCAGAAGGCGGATATCATTGGCGATCTTGAAAAGGCTCACGGCCACGGTTTTCACGGCCCCTGACATCTCGACCATGGCGTCATGGGCGGCCAATGCTTCAAACTTGTTGGGCGCGGTGACGAAGGGCAGGCCTGTGATCTCGGCCATGTTGGCGGCGACCGTTTCGCCCCAACCATCCGAGGTATTCAACCCGGTTCCTACAGCAGTGCCGCCTTGGGCCAGTTCATAGATCCGGGCCAACGCGGCTTTCACCCGCTCAATCCCCATTGCAACCTGATGGGAATAGCCGGAAAACTCCTGCGACAGGGTCAGCGGTGTCGCATCCATCGTGTGGGTGCGCCCGATCTTGATGATGTCGCCCCAGGCCTGCACTTTCATGTCGAGCGCCGCATGCAGATGCGCCAATCCCGGCAACAGCACGTCATGCGCCGTCGTCGCGGTCGCGATATGCATCGCGGTCGGGAAGGTGTCGTTGGAGCTTTGCCCCATATTACAATGATCGTTCGGGTGAACGGGTGTTTTCGATCCGATCTCGCCGCCCAGGATCTCTATCGCACGGTTGGCGATCACCTCATTGGCGTTCATGTTGGATTGTGTGCCGGAGCCCGTCTGCCAGACCACCAGCGGGAAGTTGTCGTCAAACTTGCCCGCCACCACTTCAGAGGCCGCCTGAATAATCGCGTCCCCAAGCTTGGCGTCCAGTTTGCCCGACGCTTTGTTCGCCTGCGCGCAGGCCTGTTTGATTACGCCCAGACCCCGCACGATGGCCACCGGCTGCTTTTCCCAACCAATGGGAAAGTTCATGATCGAGCGTTGTGTCTGCGCGCCCCAATACTTGTCAGAGGGAACTTCCAGCGGGCCAAAGCTGTCGGTCTCGGTACGGGTGGCGGTCATGTCGTGCTCTCCTGAAACTGGCGTTAGGTTTGTGTAACGCGCCTGCTTGCAGGGGGCAATTGCCAAGGTGGTTTTGGGGTTTTAGCAGGGGCCGGAGGCCTATTTGCGGAAGCTGTCCAGCGAGACAACATCGGCGGCTTTTTCTTCCACCACAGGGGGCTTGGTCTTGTCCTTACCTGCTTTCGGCGTGGAGACCAGCTCAGCCAGATCGAGGTCAGGCAAATCCGCAAGTTCTGTGTCTTCCTCATCATGGCTTTCAAAGCGCAGGCCAAATTCAACCGAAGGGTCGACAAAGGTCCGGATCGCATCCAATGGCACTGATAAAGGCTCCGGATTGTCGCCGAAATTCAGCGTTATCTGGAACCCCTCGGAGGTAACAACCAGACCGTCAAACCAGTGCTGGATGACAATTGTCATTTCTTCGGGGTAGCGATCAAACAACCAATCGGCCATTTCGACATCTGGATGCTGGGTGTCGAAGGTAATGAAGAAGTGATGCTCGCCCGGAAGACCATTGTCGGCGACACCTTGCAACACCTCGGAGATCAGCCCTCGCATCGCGCGGTGCATCATGTTTCCGTAGTGGATCGTGTCCGGCATTGGTCAGTCCCTCTTCCAACGCGAAAGTACTGGGCGAGCCTTAACCATAATAGATTCGTCCGCGATGGAAAGGGGCGGGAGACAATAGAGCGCAGAGATAGGCGAGGAAGTGCAGGCTTCTGTTGCCAGGTGCCTGCGAACCCCGCCTGCCGCTGCTAAGCGACAGGGCTTAAGATTTCAATGTTTCGCACAGCTTACGCTGCGAGAGCCATTGGAGCTTTGTTGTCATTTGCAACTAGCTTAAATGTACCGATAACGGTGGTAACTCACCGAGACAAAGCTTACCCCTTTAGACGTTCGTCGATCCTGTTTCGACCCCATGATCCCCAAATGAAGGATGTTTGGTGGAGTCGCCGGGTACCGCCCCCGGGTCCGATCCGCTTATTACGAGCGCGTTTATGTCCATAGTCCCGAAGGACTTCTCTGATATAGGTGGGCCGGGCGGCGATTGCAATCTCGCAAGCGGGGCGGGGAAGTTACAATTGCCCGTAAATCATCAGCGCCAAGGGGATAGGAAGCACGCCAATTGCAATTGCGCACAGGAACTTGACCGGGGAAAAGAGCCTGCTGAGCCCGGCCACCATCGCAATTCCGCCGCCGCCACCGATCAGAAAATTTCCCGGGATATTCAGAACAAGCGCGACCGCGAGATAGCGGTGGCGCAACAGAAATGGCACCCATGCCTTGTCCGCCGTTGAAATCATCGCCCGCAGACGGGCCTCGGGTGGGAGATCCACTGTCCGGGCAATCAGGTTTGCAGCCCTTGTCAAACCGAACCAGCGCAAACCGGCAATGACAGTGACGGCAGGGACCATTCGGCCGATAAGAAACGCGATGGAGAGCCCCACAATGGTGGCGAGATAAACCAAGAGCGCGGCCTTTGCGCCAAAAAGCGTCAGCAAGGTCAGGCCAATCTCCGCGCCCGGCACGAAGGGTACTGCCAGAAGCACAGCGTAAAGCGCGGCCCCCGCATAAAGGATGTTGCGCATCATTGGCGCGGTGGCTGCCGCGTTCTCGTCTTCCAAATTCATTGCCAACATTTCGACCAGCGCACTGGACAAGATGACCACCGCAATGATCGCAGCGAAGCTTAGGATCAGGCGAAGTGCCATGGTCACAGGTGGCCATCCCGGGCTGGACCAATACTGACGTTCAAACTGCTTGAATTGAGATACATTTGGCCCCGCGAATGTGGCAAGCCTACGGGGCTTTGTCTGATATGCCAAATGAATTGCCCGCGCCTTTGATGCGGCAGGGCGAAAGGGATGGACTTTGCCCTAGGCTCTCAGCGCGGGGCCCGACCCTAGGCTTCCACCTTCGCCCGGGCTTTGCCATTTTGTCTTGCCAGCACGTCATGGGCCAATTCCAGCGTGTAGGTCTCCAGATCCTTGAGGGAGTACTCGGCCAATGCGGCATCTCCGCCTTCAATCGCATCGGCAATCCCGGTATGTAGCGCGATGATCTTGATGCGGTTGCGGGCGGTATAGGTGATCATATTCATCAAAGGCTGCATGGCCTCGACAGCGCCGGCAAGCTGGTAAGACAGGACCGGGTTTTGGGCGCTGTCGACCAAAGCCCGGTGAAAACTGACATCGGAAGCGCAGAAATCTTCGTCGCTTAGATCGTTCTGGGTTTGGCGCTGGATTTCCTGACGCATTTTATCCAGATGCTCCGGGTTTCGCCGTACCGAGGCCAGCGGGATGCAGGCGCGTTCCATCGCGAAGCGCGCCTCGCAGGCGGTGGTCAGACTAACCTCATTCATCGACAAAAGCAGCGTTGAAGTGGTGATCTGCTGCCCATAGGCGTCTTCAAAGGTTAACCGGTTGATAAATGCACCACCGGTCGCCCCGCGCTGGGTGCGGATCAGATTTTGCGCGGCCAGCCGTTTCAACGCTTCACGGACCGTGGAGCGGGAGACGTCATATTGCTCTGCCAGATCCGCCTCGGAGGGCAGGCGCTCGTCAACAATCAGATCACCGGAAATAATCGCGTCGCGGATAGCCGTCGCGATTTGAACCGACAAATCTTTTGAACTGTTTGGGTCAATTTTCATAGGACGACCAAATAAATCATTTGTCTGACATTTAAAAGTCTGACATTTAAAAATCAACACATGAGTCGCGACGGGAGGCGTGATGCCGGCAATACTTCGATCCACACTCTGGTTGAGCTTCTTCGCGGCCATTCTGGCGGCGTGGTGGATCATGTTCTCCATGTCGCAAGGCATGGGGCTCGATGTGTTCGGGCGCATGACGATGATGGACAGCCCGGGCATGGCGACCATGCAGGGCATGGACACCACGAACGGTAAAGCCATGTCCGATGGTGGCATGAAGGGGATGGCCCAAGGTGAGATGGCCGAAGGGGCAATGTCTGGCCAGAATGCTGACCAGAATATGGACGGCCAGATGGGGAACATGGGCTCCATGGATATGATGGCCATGGACAGCTTCCGCACCCTGTTTCCGATGTGGGCCATTATGATGGCCGCAATGATGTTGCCAACGATGGTGCCAACCCTGCGCAGCTATGAAGACCTGATGGTCAGCGCCAATGGCAGCCGCGCGGGTTGGTTGGGCGTCATTCTTGGATATTTCGCCGTCTGGGTCGCATTTGCGGCGGGGATTGCTTTGCTCCAGATCTCGCTGATGAATTCCGGCATCATCAATGTGATGGGCGTTGCGAATTCCCTTTGGTTCGCGGGGCTGTTGCTGATCACCGTGGGTGCATTTCAGTTCAGCCGCGTCAAAGAGGTTTGCCACGGCGTTTGTCATTCCCCGATGCAATACTTCCTGGGTCATTGGAAAACCGGTTTCTCGGGTGGTCTCCAAATGGGGTTGTCGCTGGGCGCGTTTTGCGTCGGCTGCTGTTGGGGCTTCATGGTCCTTGGCTTCGTCGGCGGCGTCATGAATTTGCTTTGGATGGGGTTGGCAACTCTGTTTATGGTGATCGAAAAATTGCCGCAGGTCGGCCACGTGGTCACCAAACCGATGGGTGCCTTGCTGGTGCTGGCAGGGATCGGTGTCATTGGCTACGGCCTAGTTTGAAGGAGCCTGAATATGGCTAAGAAAGAGCGTAAACCCTCGGATCGCTTGCAGGTCATGCAAAAGATCGACAGCAGGATGAACCCGCGCAGGCGCCGCAAGGAGCCTACAAACTGGGAACTGAAGGGGGAGCTGTTTTTGAATTGCTCCTGCACCGTTTTCTGCCCTTGCGTGGTCTCGCTTGGCGCGCATCCTCCGACGGAAGGCCATTGCCACGCATGGATGGCCATCGCGATTGACGAAGGGCATTTTGAGGGCGAAAGCCTTGCAGGTCTGAACGTCGGCCTGCTTGTCGATATCCCCGGTCGCATGGGCGAGGGTAACTGGAAGGTCGCCGCCTATGTCGATGAAAATGCGACACAAAAAGCCTACAACGGTATCCTGAAAATCTTCTCCGGCGCGGCAGGCGGCACGACGGGTCTGTTTACCATGCTGGTCTCCGAGATCATCGGCGCAGAGCGTGCACCTGTGGAGATCGTGCGCGATGGCACCAAACGCTCCATCGTGATCGGCCGCAAAATTCAGGGCGAGATTGAAATGCTGGCCGGCGCGTCGCCTGATCACCCTGTGATGGTGTCGAACACCAAATACTGGATGGGTCCCGATATTATCGCCGCTGTCGGTGTGAAATCCAAAGTGCGCGACTACGGTCGGGTTTGGGATTTCGGCGGCAATTCGGCCGAGATTTGCCCGATCTCCTGGTCAGGTCCATAAACCCATGATCACGGTTGAGTTTTGCCGAACTATGGCGCGTTATAATGCGTGGCAGAACAATAGCTTATTGGCTTGTCTTGAGAAGCTTACGGACAAGGAGCTGTCCATGGAACGCGGTGCGTTCTTCGGCTCTATCCTTGGGACGGCTAACCACCTACTTTGGGCTGACTTGCTTTGGATGTCGCGCTTTGATGGGGGCCATGCGCCTGTGCAAGGCGTCAAGGACAGCACAAGCCTGCACATGTCGGTCCAAAGATTTGCTGACGATCGTAGACGGGTGGACCAGCGCATTCAACGATGGGCGGGTAAATTGACTCAGGTGGACTTGATAGGTCCGCTAACTTGGTATTCGGCCATGCTTGAGCAATCGCTGACCCGACCCAAAGCCATCTGTGTCACACATTTCTTTAACCACCAGACCCATCACCGGGGGCAATTGCATGCAATGCTGACCAAAGCTGGTCAAACCCCTGATGATACGGACCTGATAATCATGCCTGAGGGATTCTAACAATGGCTGCGATTGCACCATCAAGACGTGTTCGCCGGACGCCGTTTTCGGACGGTGTCGAAGCCGCCGGAGTAAAGGGCTACACCGTCTACAACCGGATGCTATTGCCGACGGTTTTCCGCTCGGTCGAAGAAGATTACCACCATCTGAAATCTGCAGTGCAGGTTTGGGACGTGGCCTGTGAGCGTCAGGTGGAGCTGCGCGGCCCCGATGCGGGTCGCTTGATGCAGATGCTTACTCCGCGTGACCTGCGCGGCATGTTGCCCGGCATGTGTTATTACGTGCCGCTGGTGGATGGAACTGGCGGAATGTTGAACGACCCGGTGGCATTGATGCTGTCCGATGACCGCTATTGGCTGTCTATCGCGGACAGTGATTTGTTATTGTGGGTCAAAGGCTTGGCGCACGCGCTTTACCTAGACGTGATCGTGGAGGAGCCTGACGTCTCCCCGCTGGCCATTCAAGGTCCGAAAGCAGATGAACTGGCCGCACGCGTTTTTGGTGATGCGGTCAAGGAACTGCGCTTTTTCCGCTACGGGTATTTCGATTTTCAGGGCCAATCGATGCTGGTGGCCCGTTCGGGCTATTCCAAGCAGGGCGGCTTTGAGATCTATGTCGAGGGGAGCCATAACGGCATGCCGTTATGGAACGCGCTGATGGAGGCGGGACGGGATCTGGATGTGCATGCCGGATGCCCCAACCTGATCGAGCGGATTGAAGGTGGCTTGCTGAGCTACGGCAATGATATGAACCGCGATAATACCCCGCATGAATGTGGGCTGGGGCGGTTTTGTTCAACGCAGACAGCGATTGGCTGTGTGGGGCGGGATGCGCTTTTGCGTGTGGCCAAGGAAGGCCCGGTCAAACAAATTCGCGCCATTGCGATCGACGGTGAAATACCGACCTGTGACCGTCTGTGGCAAATCACCATCCCGGGTAAGGACAAGGTAATCGGGCAGTTGACGTCTGCGGCAAAGAGCCCGGACTTTAAAACAAATGTCGCGATTGGCATGGTGCGCATGACCCATTGGGACGAAGGCACCGAGGTGCAGATTGAGACGCAGGACGGTCCGCGCCGCGCCACCGTTCATGAAAACTTTTGGATTTAGAGGAAAACGATATGTTTAACGCTTTGGTCGTCGAGAAAAACGAAGAGGGCAAGACAAGCGCCTCCGTGACCCAAATCTCTGAAGATCAGCTGCCTGAAGGTGACGTGACCGTTGCCGTCGAGTATTCGACCGTGAATTACAAAGACGGCTTGTGCATTGGTCCAGGCGGCGGTTTGGTGCGGAACTATCCACATGTGCCGGGCATTGATTTCGCAGGCACGGTAGAGGCGTCGGATGACGCCCGCTACAAGCCCGGCGACAAGGTCGTTCTGACCGGCTGGCGCGTGGGGGAGGCCCATTGGGGCGGCTACGCGCAGAAAGCCCGCGTCAAGGCCGATTGGCTTGTACCGCTGCCAGAGGGGTTGGACACCAAACAAGCGATGGCTGTGGGCACAGCGGGTTTTACCGCGATGCTGGCTGTCATGGCGCTGGAAGATCACGGCCTGAAAACCGGTAATGGCCCGGTGCTGGTCACCGGTGCGGCGGGCGGCGTCGGGTCAGTTGCCACGGCTATTCTGGCCAATCTCGGCCATGAGGTTGCAGGCGTCACCGGGCGGCCTGAAACGGCGAACTACCTGACCTCTCTCGGGGCAACGCAAATTGTGGCCCGCGAAGAGCTGAACGAGACCACCAAACGCCCGCTTGAGGCTGAAACATGGGCTGGTTGCATCGACGCTGTGGGCGGCGACATGCTGGCGCGGGTTCTGGGTCAGATGAAATACGGGGCCAGCGTATCCGCAGTAGGTCTTGCGGGCGGCGCAGGTCTTCCCGCAACGGTCATTCCGTTTCTTTTGCGCGGTGTGAACCTTCTGGGCATCGACAGTGTGATGCAGCCCTATGACCACCGCCTGCGCGCCTGGGAGCGGATTGCAAAAGACCTTCCCATGGACAAGCTGTCGGCAATGATCCAGCCTGCCGTTCTCAGCGATCTGCCCGGCCTCGGCCGCGACATTCTGAAAGGTCAGGTCCGCGGACGCGTCGTAGTCGATGTGAACGCCTGATCCTGGAAAATACCTGCTATGTGAAATTGCCGGACGCTTTTTTACTAAATATAGCTAGAACCAAGCGCGCCACATCTAAATTTTGTGGCGCGTTTTTTGTTTGTTATTAGCCACATGCCCGGAAATTGTGCGAAAAACGAGCCAATGTGTCGTTTTTCTTGTTCCGTGAACAAAGGAAATGGTCTTTCCTGACTGAATAAAAACAAGAAATGGGAGAGAACGAATATGTCCATTAAGCCTCCGTTAACTGATCTTCCGATCAAAACCGCCGAGACCGGTTTTTATCGCGGGTTCAGTGTCAACGTGGCGGTGATCAGTAAGGTGATCATCAGCGCGTTGGTTGTGTGGTGTATCGTGTGGCCGACAGAGGCCGGTACGGTGCTCGGAAATTGGAACACAGCTATTCTGGCGACGTTTGCCGCTTGGTATATCTGGGTTGTGACAGCGTTTGTCATCGTGTGCCTTGGCCTTGCGCTATGGCCCGCAGGCGGCAGGTTGAACCTTGGCCAGGACGGCGAGAAGCCGGAGTTTTCCAACTTCTCCTGGTTCTCGATGATGTTTGGTGCCGGTATCGGTGTCGGCATGTTGACCTGGGCCGTGGCCGAACCTGTGGCGCATTTCAAAAATAACCCGTCGGTTATTCAGGGGATCACGACAAGCCTTGATGCCAACAACGTGCGGGAGGCCTATGTGTGGTCCTACCTGCATTGGGGTCTTGGCGCTTGGGCCTGCTACGCGATTGCTGGTCTGGCACTGGCCTTCTTCAGCTATCGCCGTGGTCTGCCGCTGACGATCCGGTCATCGCTGACCCCGCTTTTCGGCAAATCACTGTCGGGCGGTCTGGGTCACCTGATCGATATCGTGGCCGTGGTTGCGACCATCCTTGGCGTTGCACAAACACTGGGCTTCGGCGTGGAGCAATTCGTGGCCGGTTTGAGCCGCATCGGCATTTCCGGTCTTGTCCAAGACGATGGCTCAGCCACGACGATGGGCATCATTATCGCGTTGATTGTCATCATGGGGGCTTCGACGGCGTCGGCGCTTTCCGGCGTTGGCAAAGGCATCAAATGGCTGTCCAACATCAACATGGTCCTGTCGATCATCCTTCTGAGCTTCTTTATCATCTTCGGGGCAACCTGGTTCGGCGCGTCTGCATTCTTCGTGGGCATCTTCGATTACCTCGTGGCGCTGCCATGGCTCAGCTTCAACGTTTACACCTCCGACGGTGTTGAAGGCTCGGAAGCATTCCTGCTGACACAATGGCAGGGCTGGTGGCCAGTGTTCTACTGGGCTTGGTGGATCGCGTTTGCACCTTTCGTGGGTCTGTTCCTGGCACGTATCTCACGTGGCCGGACAATCCGCGAATTCGTGCTGGGCGCGATGATTGTGCCATCGCTGATGTGCTTTGTCTGGTTCGCTTGGGCCGGTGGCACAGCCGTGGATCTGGAGCTGAACGGTGACGCAAACGGGGTCATCCTGAATGCTGCCAATGGCGACAAGATCTTCGCAATGACCGAGTTCATGCTGGCACCAATTGCCGACGGATTGGCCTGGGCTATGGCGGTGCTGATCGTTGTGCTTCTGATGACCTTCCTTGTGACATCGGCTGACTCTGCTGTTCTGATCGTAAACACGATCAACGCGGCAGGCGACGAAGGTCCGAAGGCGCGTCCGCATATCCTGTTCTGGGGGACTGCGCTGGCGCTTGTGGTTGGCGGCCTGCTGATCTCTGGCGGAACGGGAGCCATCCAGACCGCGATGGTGATCGGAGCCTTGCCGTTTTCGGTGGTGATGGCGCTGATGTGCATCGCGCTGATCAAGGCCATTTGGAACGATGGCAGACGTGAGGCCGCTGGCATTGCGACCACCACGGGCCAAATGGAAGGCACACCTGCCGAATAAGGCAAATAGCCATTGAACAAAAAGAAAGCCCCGGCCACTGTGCCGGGGCTTTTGCTTTTGGAAGGATGCTGCTGTCGTGACTGCTCTTGATGTTGAATTTGTACGTTCTCAGTTTCCGGCGTTTTTGCAACCCAGTCTTGCGGGACACGGGTTCTTTGAAAACGCTGGCGGGTCTTACACCAGCAAGCAGGTGATAGACCGGCTCTACCGCTTCTACACAGAGCGAAAAGTGCAACCCTACGCGCCATATGAGGCTTCGCGCCTTGGTGGTGCGGAAATGGACGAGGCCACAACCCGCCTGTCTGCGATCCTTGGCGTTGCCCCGCATGAGTTGAGTTTCGGCCCGTCTACCACCCAGAATGTTTATGTTCTGGCGCAGGCGTTTCGGCAGTATCTCAGCCCCGGCGACGCGATTGTCGTGACCAATCAGGACCATGAAGCAAATACCGGCGCATGGCGGCGGCTTGCAGATGCAGGAATAGAGGTGCGCGAGTGGCAGATCGATCCGGAAACCGGGCATCTTGATCCTGCTGATCTGGCCAACCTGCTGGACGGGCGTGTGAAGCTGGTCTGCTTCCCGCATTGCTCCAATGTGGTGGGCGAGATCAACGACGTCAGGGCGATCACTGCGCAGGTCCATGCGGCAGGTGCGGTAACTTGTGTGGATGGGGTTTCCTATGCACCGCATGGTCTGCCAGATATCGGCGCATTGGGACCCGATATCTACATGTTTTCCGCCTACAAGACCTATGGCCCGCATCAGGGCGTGTTGGTCATCCGCGAAGATCTTGGCATGAAACTTCCAAATCAGGGCCATTGGTTCAACGCGGACTATCTCAACAAGCGCTTCACCCCTGCGGGTCCAGATCATGCACAGATTGCCGCCAGTGCAGGTATGGCGGACTATATCGACCTCTTGCACAGCCATCACGGTGGCGCAGCGTCAGCCATGCCAAACCAGAAAGGCGCATTTGTTCATGACTTGATGCGGGGGCAGGAGGTGGCGCTATTGCAGCCGCTTCTGGATTTCGCCTCGGCGAATAACTCCGTCAGATTGCTCGGCCCCAAAGATGCCCAAGATCGCGCGCCAACCGTCGCGATGGCCTTGCAAAGCAGCGCCGAAGAGGCCGCAGCCAAGCTCGCGCCTTTGGGTGTGATGGCTGGAGGCGGTGATTTCTACGCCGTGCGCCCACTGGAAGCGATGGGGGTCGACATGGGCAAAGGTGTATTGCGGGTGTCGTTTGTTCACTACACCACTCAGGCAGAGGTTGACCATCTGATCTCAGCGCTAGATCAGGTGTTGTAACGATCCTGCAAGAGGCCAAATGTCATCCCTGAAAGCTCCTGTCATCTTCTGGTTCCGCCGCGATCTGCGGCTGAGCGATCACGTGGGGTTGAGTGCGGCTGCCGCCTCTGGCCGCCCGGTTATACCGGTTTTCATCCATGACGAGATCGTGGAAACCCACGGGGCCGCGCCGAAATGGCGGTTGGGTCTGGGCGTCGAACACTTCGCGGTCTCTCTGGACAAGATCGGCTCCAAACTGATCTTGCGCCGGGGCAACGCGCTGGAGGTCTTGCGCGACCTGATCGCAGAGACGGGGGCAGCGGCCGTGCATTGGTCGCGCGCCTATGACCCCGCTGCAATTTCTCGCGACAAGGCGGTAAAGTCCGGTTTGAAAGCGGACGGGATCGAGGCGGAAAGCCACAAAGGCCACGTGCTGTTTGAGCCCTGGACGGTGGAGACCAAAACCGGCGGTTATTACCGCGTGTTCACGCCGCTTTGGAAGGCAGTGCGCGACGTCTCTTTGCCGGATGCCCTGCCTGCGGTCACTGCTTTGAACGCCCCGGACAAATGGCCAGCCAGCGACACGCAAAGCGACTGGAAGATGGCGGCCGCGATGCAACGCGGCGCGGCCATCGTTGGAAAACATGTCCGCGTCGGCGAGGAGAAGGCGCAAGCCCGGCTCGCGCATTTCATCGACGCGCTGGTGGCCGAGTATAAAAACACCCGCGATATTCCCAGCGTCGATGGCACCTCGCGCCTGTCAGAAAACCTCACCTATGGGGAGATTTCGCCGCTTCAGTGTTGGCACGCTGGCTGGATGGCGCTGCATCAGGGGAAATCGGGGGCCGAGACGTTCCTCAAGGAACTTGTCTGGCGCGAGTTTGCCTATCATCTGGCGTTCCACACGCCGCACATTACCACGGACAATTGGCGCCCTGAATGGGACGCGTTCCCGTGGTCGATGGATGAGCACGCGGCGCTCAGATGGAAGCAAGGCCGCACGGGTATCCCGCTGGTCGACGCCGCGATGCGGGAGATGTATGTCACCGGAATGATGCACAATCGCGGCCGTATGATCGTGGCGTCTTATCTGACCAAACACATGATGACCCATTGGAAGATCGGTCTGAACTGGTTCGAGGACTGCCTGACCGACTGGGACCCGGCCTCAAACGCGATGGGCTGGCAGTGGACGGCAGGCTCAGGGCCTGATGCGTCTCCTTATTTTCGAATATTCAACCCCGACACACAGGCGGAGAAGTTTGATGCGGAGCGGACCTACCGCGCGACCTATCTGGCGGAGATCTACGCAAACCACGCCCAACCCGCGGGGGACTTCTTCGCCGCAATCCCGACCTCATCGGGCTTGCAGCCAACAGACCGCTATCCGGAACCTGTCGTGTCCTTGCCCGCGGGCCGCACCCGCGCGCTGGATGCCTATCAGGCCCGCGAGAAATCCGATGCGTGATGGCCGCCTGACTTAAGGTCACGAAGAACGTCTCGCAGAACTCATTTGAAACTCCTTGAGTGCGCCGCACGTATCAGTTTAAAATCTCACGCAATTCTGGGGGGAATATGGACATTCACACGACAACCGACGGCCAGTCCGAGCTACCGCGCTACTTCGCGCAGGCTTTTGCCACCGCACAGAAAATGAAGTTCGGGCGGTTGGATATGAAGCTGGAAGATGGTCGGGTGTTTCGCGCGGAAGGCTCCCAGCCGGGTCCGGTTGCCGAGTTCACCGTCCACAATGATGATCTGTTTTCGCGACTGATCCGCGAAGGCGATCTTGGCTTTTGCGACGCCTATCTTGATGGTTGGTGGTCAACGCCTGATCTGCAAGCCTTCATGGATCTGATCCATGCCGACAATGAAGAGGTCTATGACGGCTACCCCGGTATGTCGCTGGTGCGCGCCTATGAAAAGCTGCGCTTCTGGATGCAATCGAACTCCAAATCGCAGGCCAGGAAAAACATCAGCTACCACTATGATCTGGGCAATGATTTCTACAGGCTCTGGCTTGACGACACGATGACCTATTCCTCGGCGCTGTTCGAAACCGGGCAGGAAAGTCTGGAGAAGGCGCAAGCACAGAAATACGCCTCGATGATTGACCAGATGGGGGCCGCACGCGGCGATCATGTTCTGGAGATCGGTTGCGGCTGGGGCGGGTTCGCCGAATATGCCGCCCGTGAGCGGGGCATCAAGGTCACGGGCCTGACGATCTCTCAGGAGCAACACGACTACGCCGTGGCGCGCATCGCCGATGCCGGTCTGTCTGACATGGTCGAGATCAAGATGCAGGATTACCGCGAAGAGACGGGGATCTATGACGGGATAGCGTCGATCGAAATGTTCGAAGCGGTGGGCGAAAAATACTGGCCGGTCTATTTTGAAACCGTGCGCGAGCGTCTCAAGCCCGGCAAAAACGCAACACTTCAAATCATCACCGTCGATGACAAACGCTGGCATATCTACAAGCGCGGCGTGGATTTCATCCAGAAATACATTTTTCCAGGCGGCATGCTGCCCAGCCCCACGGTGCTGAAAAGCGAAGTTCTTAAGGCCGGGTTGTCGCTCAAGGGCTCGATCGAGTTCGGCGCAAGCTATGACCAGACCCTGCGGCGCTGGCACCAGAGCTTCAACGAGAAATGGGACGATGTCGCGGCTTTGGGGTTTGACGACCGGTTCCGCCGGATGTGGAATTTTTATCTGACCTCTTGCGCGTCCACGTTTTGGAGTGGAAACTGTGACGTAACACAGATTACGATCACCAGACCCAAGTAAAACAGGCAAGCCGACCCGATGCCCACCGCTGCAAAACTCATGGCTGCGATCATCTTCGCGATTGCCGGCTATCTGACAGCAGATGCTGTGCGCGGCTACCTGCCGGAATCTGCTCCCGCCAAGCAACTGACCCTGTGGAGCGTCGTGATCCCTGTCATCTGTGGCTGGCGCGTCATTGGCAAATACGTCCCACGCGGCGGTTATCGCCAAAGCATCAATGCCGGTGTCTATGCAATGGCGGTGGCTGTCTTTTTCACGGTCGGTGCTTTCGCCTTTGCAGAAATGATCGAACGCTCCATGAACAAGCAATATAACGGTCCCGTGGAAGCGGTATTGAACATGTTCGGCATTCTCTTAGAACTGGGGCAACTTTTGCTGCATCCCGGGCCGCTTGCGATCATGGCCGTTGGCGCGGTGAGTTCCGGAATATTGGGCCTATGGGCGCACCGGAAATGGGGCTGAGCCGCTGAGAAGTCTCTTCGTTTACGGCACCCTGCGCGACACCGATCTTTTGCAGATTGTCCTTGGCCGCCAGCCGACATACCAACCTGCCCAATTGGCCGGACAGGGCGTCTTCTGGGCACAAAATGCAACCTATCCGATGATTGCGCGGCAACCGGACGCCGCCGCAGATGGGCTCTTGCTGCAGGACCTGACTGCAAATGACATCGCCCGGCTGGACTTCTATGAGGGGCCATACGGCTACGGCTTGCAACCTGTGGATGTCGTGGTTGATGGCACTGAGGTTAATAC
>CAYGQQ010000038.1:0-26871 GCA_964352105.1 uncultured Rhodobacterales bacterium
TGGTAACGGCGGCGGAAACAACGGAAACGGCAACAGCGCCGGCAAGTCCGACGTCAGCAAAGGTGCCGGCAATTCCTCAAACCGGTCCGGCGGCAACACAAAAAGTACCGCAAACGGCAACGGAAAATCATTCTCGTTGAAAGACATTTTGGGGGGCAACAAGAAAGCAAGCAAGTCCAAGCCTGCCAAAACCCGCACGACAACGACGCGCACGAAACCAGCGCCTGTGACAACATCCACCCGACCAGCGACAAACACCAAGGGCAACCGGATGGCCGCATTGCTGGGCGTTCACCCATCAGAGCTTGGCGCATTGAACGCAGCCAACGCCAATGAGAACGCGTTGAACAATGCCGCCCCGAACTCTCGGGTTGGACGGATCGCAGCCTACAGGGACAGTGTCCTTGCAGGCGCTGTGCTTGACGACGAATTGGCGGCACTGCAAGAGGTGCTGGAAACTATCCCAGAGCCTGAACGGTCCATCGAAGAAGTTGATGCCGATCTTGAGGCTGCGAATGCTACCATCTCCGCGCAAAACGAACTGATCGGTGAATTGGAAGCCGCGCTTGAAGACCCCGATGCTGATGCCGAAGCCCTTGAAGCGCTTGAAGCCGAACTGGCCACAGCGCAGGACGATCTCGCGGCCGCGCAATCAGAAGTCGACGATCTGAACACTGAAAGAGCGGATGCAGAGCTTTACAATGACGCGCTGGCAGATGTTGAGGAGCTTGAAGAACAAGTTGCCGAGCAAGAGCAAGCCGAGCGTGAAGCACTGGAGGCTGCGGCCAACAAGCCGGTGACAGACGCGGTCGAGGCCGCCGTCAGAAGCTTGCTCGGGCTCGAGCAAGAAGAGCCTGAAGGTGAAGCCGACAGCTAATGCCAACCTGATCTGTTTTCACTGCAGATTTTGCGCTTAAGGCAAAGCAATGCGAAACAAAAAAGGCCCCGCCAATCGGCGGGGCCTTTTCTAATTCATTGAGAACCTAATCTCAGTCGTCGGTTTTCAATGCCGCGCCGAGGATGTCGCCCAGGGACGCACCGGAATCAGAGGAGCCATACTGCTCAACCGCTTCCTTCTCTTCGGCGATTTCACGGGCTTTGATCGACAGACCAAGGCGGCGTGTTTTCGCATCCACGTTGGTCACGCGAACGTCGACCTTGTCACCTACACCGAAACGCTCTGGGCGCTGCTCGGCACGGTCACGCGACAGATCGGAGCGACGTACGAAGGACTTCATGCCTTCATACTCAACCTCGATGCCGCCATCCTCGATGGAGGTGACCTCTACAGTGATGATAGAGCCGCGCTTGACGCCATCAGTGGCACCCTCGAACGGATCACCGTCGAGACCTTTGATGGACAAGCTGATACGCTCTTTCTCGACATCAACTTCGGTGACAACGGCCTTAACCATGTCGCCTTTGCGGAAATCGCCCAGCGCATCTTCGCCGCGGCCTTCCCATGTGATGTCGGACAGGTGCACCATGCCGTCGATGTCGTTGTCGAGACCAACAAACAGACCGAACTCTGTGATGTTCTTGACCTCGCCTTCGATCTGCGTGCCTTCCGGGTTGTTCTCGGCGAACACTTCCCATGGGTTGCGCATTGTCTGCTTGAGACCAAGCGAGACGCGGCGTTTCGTGCTGTCGATCTCCAGAACCATAACTTCGACCTCTTGGGACGTAGATACGATTTTGCCTGGATGAACGTTCTTCTTCGTCCAGGACATCTCGGAGACGTGGACCAGACCTTCAACACCTGGCTCCAGCTCAACAAATGCGCCGTAATCGGTGATGTTGGTCACGCGACCCGAATGGGTCGATTCCAGCGTGTACTTGGCTTCAACAGCAGACCACGGATCGTCCTGCAATTGCTTCATGCCAAGGGAGATACGGTGTGTGTCCTTGTTGATCTTGATCACTTGAACGTCGATCGTCTCGCCAATTGTCAGGATCTCACGTGGGTCGTTGACGCGGCGCCATGCCATGTCGGTGACGTGCAGAAGACCGTCCACACCGCCCAAATCGACGAATGCGCCATATTCGGTGATGTTTTTGACGACACCTTCAACAGCCTGACCTTCGGTGAGGTTGCCAATGACTTCCGCGCGCTGTTCCGCACGTGATTCCTCAAGGATCGCACGGCGGGAGACAACGATGTTGCCACGACGACGGTCCATTTTCAGGATCTGGAACGGCTGCTTCATACCCATCAGCGGGCCCGCGTCACGCACGGGGCGCACGTCGACTTGAGAGCCCGGTAAGAACGCAACAGCGCCGCCAAGATCAACAGTAAAGCCACCTTTGACGCGACCAAAGATTGCGCCATCGACACGCTCTTCGTCTGCATAGGCTTTCTCAAGGCGATCCCAAGCTTCCTCGCGGCGCGCTTTGTCGCGGCTGATGGAGGCTTCCCCACGAGAGTTTTCAACGCGGTCAAGAAACACCTCAACTTCGTCACCAACTTCGATTTTCGGGCTTTCGCCGGGATCTGCGAATTCTTTAAGTTCGATGCGGCCTTCCATCTTGTAGCCGATATCGATGATGGCCTGTCCTGCTTCGATAGCAATGACGCGGCCTTTGACCACGGACCCTTCGTCCGGTGTGTCCATTTCGAAGCTTTCATTCAGGAGGGCTTCGAATTCCTCCATAGATGCGTTTTGAGCCAAGTTTACAGTTTCCTAATCTAGCTTTTATACGGGCCGTGCGGTTGTCTCCGCCGGTCTTTGGGTTTCAGTTGGTCCGATTTGGTACCCGCACCGGGATGCGAATTTTCAAAACAAAGAGGGCCGGAAAACCGACCCTGCTCGCCCTGAGGTTTATAACACCCCTTCAGACAAGCGCGCGTATAGCGTGGGTTTAGCTAAAGAGCAAGGGGTCAACGGGCAGCTCAGCAAGGCCCGCCATGCCGCATTCCCGCCACCAAGTTTCCCGCAGATTGCCCCTAGGTCAACGCGAAGCCGCCGGAATGCCACTTCAAACACTCTTCAAATTTAACTCAAAATAGGGACTTCCATGAAAACGACGACGTCTACACTCGCTGGCCTGATGCTTGGCGCATCCTTGCTTGCAACCGCACCGGCAATCGCGCAGGCACCAAAACCCAACCTTCCAAGTCAGTCGGCTCAAGCGGAGCAACCAACCGCAGAGGAAGTTGCGGCTCTTGGCGCGGTTCAATCCGCGCTCGCCGCAGCCACGACGCCGGAACAGCGGTCCCAGATCCTTGCAGATGCAATCGCGAAGACACCTACACTCGCGTCTAAGCCAGCACTGTCAAGCTCGGTTCAATCCACCGCCATTCACGTAGGTCTGAGCATCGCTCAAATCGACGCCGCGATTATCACAGGCTTGTCCTCCGCGCAGGCACCGGCCGCAGGTGGCGCATCTGGCGCTGGCCAGCCACCAGTTCCGACCTTCTCATTCGGAAGCACAACAGGTGGACAGACCGAAGCGGAACGTGCCGCAGCTGAAAAAGCGGAACAGGACCGCATCGCAGCCGAGAAGGCAGAGGCCGCACGTGTTGCAGCAAACCGTGCCGCAGCAAACCGCGCCGCAGCTGAAAAGGCCGAACAGGACCGCATCGCGGCTGAAAAAGCCAAAGCAGAGGAAGAGCGGCTTGCAGAAGAACGTCGCAAAGCAATAGCTCACAATACTGCTGTCGCAAAACTGGGATCAGGCAACTTCAAGACAGTTCCGGGTCACGGCGGCACAGGCAGCAATGGCGGCTCCGGCCAACAGCCGACCCAAACCGCAGGCAACAGCTTCAGTGACGGCGAAAGCGGTAAACCCAGCAACGTCGTTGTTTCAACATCGGGCGGCACCAATACCGACGACAGTGGCGGCGGCGGCAGTGGTGGCGATCAAGGCGGATCCGGCGATGACGGTCCACAAGGGCCAAGCGGCCCAACTGATGGACCCGGCGATGAACCAACCGACGGACCAGCAGGCCCCGAGGGACCAAATGATGGTCCAGGCGATGATCCCTTTGGTGGCCCTGAAGGTTTTGAACCTCCGGTAGGTCCTGGCGGACCGGGTTTCGAGCCTGAAGATTTCACTCCGGCTTGATCCAATCAGCCCCGTTATAACAAGCTCAAAGACCAGCTTCGCGGCTGGTCTTTTCATATGTTAAACGCGCAAATAATTGCGAGCGCGTCCGGGCGGCCCTCAGACCAACCCTTCGCGTTTGAACAGCGCCATCAAGTCCGCCTCTGGCCGTGCGCCGATATGGCTGATGATCTCGGAGGCACCAACACAGCCCATGCGGCCACAGGTGTCCAGATCATAGCCGTTGGTCAAACCCCACAGGAACGCCCCCGCAAACAGATCACCGGCGCCTGTAGCATCGACGATCTGAACCGGCATCGCAGGCGCATGCCAGCGCTGATCCCCTGACAGGATATGCGCGCCGTTTTCGCTATCGGTACAGGCCACGATCTCTACCTCGGCGGCGGCTAGCGCCAGCGCTGCGTCGAAATCATCCGTCTGATACATCGACAACATCTCGGCCCGGTTGCAGAACAACAGATCCACATGATCCTGGATCAGCGACCGGAACGCGTCGCGGTGGCGATCAACGCAGAACGGATCAGACAAAGTGATCGAGACCCGACCCCCTGCCCCCTTGCACGCCGCAATCGCCTTATCAAACGCCGCCACAGAGTCCGGCCCGTCAAAGCGGTACCCTTCCAGATAAATCCAGTCCGCATCGGCGCATTGCACAGCGTCCACGTCATCAGGCCCCAGAAACTCGGTCACACCCAAATAGGTGTTCATCGACCGCTCCCCATCGGGCGTGACCAAAACGATGCAGCGCCCGGTTTCAGCCGCGTGGTCCTTTGCCGCCAAAGGTGTCTCATAAACCGCCCCCTGCGCGCGCAGGTCATGGGCAAAAATAGCGCCCAGCTGATCGTCCTTCACCTTGCCCACATAGGCCGTCTGGCCGCCCAGATGCGCAATGCCCGCAATGGTATTGGCCGCAGACCCACCCGAGATTTCCTTGGCCGGGCCGATCCGATCATAAAGCTCCGCGCCGCGGGCCAGATCGGTCAGCTGCATGATGCCTTTCTCGACGCCATTGGCCGCCAGAAAGTCGTCAGGACATTCCCACAACACATCAACCATTGCGTTTCCGATACCGACGACTTGGAAGGTTTTGCTCACAGGTTCTTCTCCTCAAAAGGGCACAGATCGCGGATCAGGCAATTGCTGCACATAGGTTTACGCGCCTTGCACACATAGCGTCCATGCAGGATCAGCCAGTGATGGGCGTGGTGTTGGAAATTAACGGGGATGTGGTCCTCGATCGCGCGTTCCACCGCGTCGACATCCTTGCCCGGACAAATGCCCGTGCGGTTGCCGATCCGGAAGATATGCGTATCAACAGCCTGCGCAGGATGGCCCCACCACATGTTCAAAACGACATTGGCGGTCTTGCGCCCTACGCCGGGCAGCGATTGCAACGCGGCACGCGAATTGGGCACTTGGCTGTCATAGTCATCGACGAGAATTTGGCTCAGCTTGATGACATTCTTGGCCTTGTTGCGGTACAACCCAATGGTCTTGATATGCTCAACCAGGCCCATCTCGCCCAGCGCCAACATCTTCTCGGGCGTATCGGCGATCTGAAACAGCTTTTCGGTGGCTCTGTTGACCCCTACATCCGTGGATTGCGCCGACAGCGCCACGGCCACGACCAATGTATAGGCATTGGTGTGGTTCAACTCGCCCTTGGGCTCCGCCTCCGCAGCCTGAAACCGCGTGAAAATCTCATAGATCGTCGAATAATCGAGCTGTTTTGCCGGTTTCTCTGCCATATCCGCCCATATGCCTTTTCACGCCCTTCTCGGCAATGCGCAAAATTCGGGTCGCACAGGCTTTGCGCAATCCCTACCTTGGAGCTAAGCAAAGAGGTGCAACATGTCTCAAGATGAAAAATACCACTACGGCGTTGTCAAACGCGCGATAGAGTTGATTGACCAACACGGCGACCTGTCGCTCGAAGACCTGGCCCGGCACATGCAGATGAGCCCCGCGCATTTCCAACGTGTCTTCTCGCGCTGGGTCGGCGTGTCGCCCAAACGCTACCAGCAATATCTGGCGCTGGATCATGCGAAATCCTTGCTGAATGCCAATTTCACCACCTTGGAGACAGCAGGTAGCATCGGTCTGTCCGGCTCAGGTCGTTTGCACGATCTATTTCTCCGCTGGGAAGCAATGAGCCCCGGTGAGTTTGCCCAAAAAGGTGCAAATCTGACTATATTCTGGGGCTGGTTCGACAGCCCCTTCGGCCCCAGCCTCGTCATGGGCACCGAAAAAGGCATCTGCGGCATCGGTTTCGCCGCTGAGACCACGCCAGAGGCCACGATGGAGGACCTGACCTCCCGCTGGCCAAACGCGCGCTTTACCGAAAACCCCGACATGCTGCGCCCCTGGGTCCAGGCAGCCTACGGCGAAACCGCCGGTGAAACGCCGCTTTACATGATCGGTGCCCCGTTCCAGATCAAGGTCTGGGAAGCGCTTTTGCAAATCCCCTCGGGCCATGTCACGACCTACTCAGAGATTGCCCAAGCTGTGGGCAACCCAAAGGCCGTGCGCGCCGTGGGCACCGCCGTTGGTCGCAACCCGGTCAGTTGGTTGATCCCCTGCCACCGCGCCTTGCGCAAATCCGGAGCTTTGGGCGGCTATCACTGGGGATTGCCTGTCAAACGCGCCCTTTTGGCCTACGAATCCGCCCGCGCCGAGGCCGGGGCTGACCTAGCGGCAAAGGCCAGTTAAAGCGGCAAAATCCCGCCGGTCACGAGAATTTGCCTTATACCGGAGGGCACCGACGCCTATATTGCCGATGCAGGCACAGCCAATGTGCTGATAAAAACAAGGCAGTAGAGTAATGAAGATCACATATTTCACCGGCATGGTCGCCGTCTTGACGCTTGGCGCATGTACGAACCCTGACGGGCTTGGCAACACAAATCCCAACCAAAACACCCAAACAGGCGCTGTTATCGGCGGTCTGATCGGAGGCTTTGTTGGCGCGTCCTCCAGTGACGACAAGCTTGTCAAAGGTGTTATCGGTGCTGGCATCGGGGCCGCTGTTGGCGGCGTCATCGGCCAACAGCTCGACAAACAAGCCGAAGAGCTGCGCCGCGACCTCGACGGTGACATTGATGTGGTCAACACCGGCGAGGAGCTGCGCGTGACCATGCCGCAAGACCTGCTGTTCGCCTATAACCGCACGGATCTGCGTCCCGATCTGCGCGAAGATCTCGCCGTTCTGGCCGCCAACCTGAACGACTACCCCGACACATCCGTGATCGTTGCAGGCCATACCGATAGCGACGGCTCCGAGGAATACAATCTCGACCTGTCGGAACGTCGCGCTCAGACCGTCGGCAATGTCCTCGTCGCCAATGGCGTTGATCGCTTCCGTATCCAGACAATCGGCTATGGCGAAAGCCGCCCCGTCGCCTCCAATGACAGCGCATCAGGGGCCGCTCAAAACCGCCGGGTAGAGATCATCATCCGCCCCAACGCCTGAGCCTACACTACATTGAACCAACGGCCCGCCCAGAAAAAGCGGGCCGTTTTTCGTTGCTGCATACCCGCGTTGGTCATATAAAATGACCAAAACCAAAGGTCTGCGCGATGCCCTTCCAGAAAATCAACGCCGAGAAACTGGCCAGCTCCGTCGTCAGCCAGATGGAGCTGATGATCCTGCGCGGCATCCTGCGCCCAGGTGACCGCCTGCCCGCCGAACGAGACCTTGCCGAACGCCTTGGCGTTTCCCGCCCGTCACTGCGCGAAGCCGTGGCAGAGCTTCAAACCCGCGGGCTGCTGGAAGCAAAAGCAGGTGCTGGCATCTATGTGGGCGATATGGCGGGCGCTGCATTTTCAGCTTCTCTGCTGGATCTTTTCGCCCGCCATGACGAGGCGGTTTTCGACTACATCTCCTTCCGCCGTGACCTCGAAGGGCTGGCCGCAGAACGCGCCGCAACGAAGTCCTCTGACACCGATCTGGCCGTGATCCAGACTGTCTTCGACAAAATGGAAAAAGCCCACCAACTACGCGACCCCGCCGAAGAAGCACAACTCGACGCGGAATTTCACCTCGCGATCATCGAAGCCAGCCACAACGTCATCATGCTGCATATGATGCGCGCCATGTTTCAGATGCTGCGCGAAGGCGTGTTCTACAACCGCCAGGTCATGTTCAAACAGCGCCGCACCCGCGACGACCTGCTAGACCAACACCGCGCAATCAATGATGCGCTGCAATCACGCGACCCGGACGCCGCCCGCAAAGCTGTTGAAAGCCACCTGAACTTCGTGGAAGACGCGCTGTCCGACCAAAACCGCGCCGACCGCCACGAACTCATCGCCCGCCAACGACTGGACAGCGAAACGCTCAGGTAACCGCTTCCAGCTTCTTCTTGGCAAAAATACCTCCGGGGTCTGGGGCAGCGCCCCAGAACAAACCTCAAGTTTTCTTGACCGGAGCCCCGCCCACGAAATTATTCCCGTTTTGATAATCACACGGCGCGTCCTGCATCTGCAAATGCAGACCATCGCCCGTATAGGGGTTTGCCCGCGCCAGCGCCTCATCCAGTTCAATCCCCAATCCGGGCGCTTCCGGCGGTGCGATAAAGCCATTCTCCACCTTGATCGCCCCCCCGATCAGCGCATCATGAAACGGGGTCTCAATCGTTTCACACATCAACAGGTTCGGGATCGACACCGCCAAATGAATATTGGCCGCCCACTCAACGGGTCCGGCATAAAGATGCGGGGCCATCTCCGCATTGAACACTTCCGCAATGGCCGACAGCTTCTTCATCTCCCAAATACCGCCTGCGCGTCCCAAGGCCGGCTGCAAGATCTTCGCCCCACCACTGCGCAAAACCGTGGCAAATTCCGCCTTGGTCGTCATCCTCTCGCCCGTTGCCAACGGGATCCGCACCGCATCAGCGACCTTTTGAAACTCCAGCAAATTATCTGGCGGAATAGGCTCTTCAAACCAAAGCGGACTGTAGGGCTCCAGGGCCTGACCAAGCCGGATCGCGCCAGATGTATTGAACTGCCCGTGGGTGCCAAACAACAGATCCGCCCGGTCGCCAACAGCGTCGCGAATGGCTTTGCAAAACGCCACCGACAACGAAATATCCGACATCGCAGGCTGGTGCCCGGAATGGATCGTGTAAGGCCCCGCCGGGTCGAACTTTACCGCCGTATAGCCACGCTCCACCGCGTCCAAAGCCGCCTCCGCCGCCAGCTCAGGCGAGGTCCAGAACGCGTCAATATCATGATGCGGGAGCGGGTAAAGATATGTGTAGGCGCGGACGCGCTCATTGAGCTTGCCGCCAAGAAGCGCCCAGACAGGGCGCGCGCGGGCTTTGCCCACGATATCCCAACACGCAATTTCCAGCCCTGAAAACGCGCCCATCACCGTCAGATCAGGCCGTTGCGTAAAGCCCGAAGAATAGGTCCGGCGAAACAGCCGCTCGACATTTTCAGGGTTCTCACCTTTGAAATACCGCGCAAACACATCCGCGATCACCGCCGTCATCGCCTCAGGTCCCACAGACGAGGCATAGACCTCCCCGATGCCCGTCAGCCCGCATTCCGTGGTCAGCTTCACAAATATCCAATAGCGCCCGCCCCAGCCCGGCGCGGGCGGAGACGTCACGATGATATCCAGCCCTTCCAGACGCATCAAAACACAATCACATTGCGCCGGGCCGCCCCACTGCGCGTGTCCTCGATGGCCTCATTGATCTGCTCAAGGCTCCAACGGCCCGAGACCAGCTCATCCAGCTTCAAACGGCCCTGAGAATATAGATCGATCATCCAAGGAATATCCCGCTTCAACACGACATCCCCCATCTTGGTGCCTTTCATGCCTTGCCCCAAAGCCCCCAAGATAACGGGCTCATATCTTGCAAGGTCTCCTGAATGGGGCATGCCAACGATATAGACATTGCCAAGCGGGGCCAGATATCTGAGCGCGGCCTCATAGGCCGGGATCGCCCCGACCGTCACAAAGACAGCATCGGCCATCCGGCCACCTGTGATCTTCGAAATCGCGTCCCAGGGTCGCTCAGCGCTTGCCAGCACACCGTCGGTCGCGCCGAACTCCCTGGCGGCTTCAAGCTTTTCGGGAACCATGTCCATCGCAATGATCCGGGCAGCCCCGGCAATCGCGGCACCTTGAATGGCGTTCAGGCCAACACCGCCTGCTCCGATGACAACGACATTCTGACCGGGCCGCACTTTCGCAGTGTTCACGACGGCCCCCACACCTGTCACCACACCACAAGACAGCAAACACGCAACATCCATCGCCATGTCATCTGGTATCTTCGCGATCTGGCTTTGATCGACCACCGCAACCTCTGCGAACGCGCCACAGGCCATCCCATGTTCCAACGGCGCACCGTCATCCGTGGTCAGCGGACCCGCCATCCGGTCATAGCCTGTCCCACATTGCACCGGGTTGCCCGTTGCACATGGCGCGCAGGTGCCACAAGACCGGATCAGGGTGACAATCACCGCATCCCCCAGCGCGTAATCCGTCACACCGTCCCCAAGCGCGGTAATGCGACCCGCCGCCTCATGGCCGTAAACCGCTGGCAAATTGCCGCCCCAGCCGCCATCCAGATAGGAGATGTCGGAGTGACAAATCGCACAGGCTTCTAACTTGACCTCAACCTCGCCCCGCGACGGTGCTCTCAGCGAGACTGTCTCAATGGAAAGCGGTGCACCAAACTCCGTGCAAACGGCTGCCTTAATCTTTTTCATATGGTCTCTTATCCTTCTCCGTCGTCCGCCGACATTTGCGCTGACCCTTGCCCGGTGCAAGCAATATTGCTGAATTAGTTGACAATGGTAATCATAAATCTCACTCCCAGCACGGCCAATTGAACACTAAATATTCGAGGCAGGATCGCCAAAGCGGGAGAATTCTGTTGCAGCCCAGCGGCCTCTGGCCGAAAACTGGCTGGGAACGCCAACAAAGGACACCCCATGCCACAGATCGACCTGGGCGACATCAAGCTTAATATTCAAGAGGACGGAGACCCGAACGGTGCGCCGATCGTATTCTCCAACTCGCTGGGCACGACGTTGCAAATGTGGGACCCGATCATGGATCTGTTGCCACAGGGATTGCGGATTATCCGCTACGACCGGCGCGGACACGGAGGCTCTGACGTGCCGGACGGGCCCTACACGATGGGCGCTTTGATCAGCGATACGGAGAAGGTCCTTGACCATCTGGACGTCAAGGACTGCCTGTTTGTGGGCCTGTCCATCGGTGGCTTGGTTGCCCAAGGTCTGGCTGGCAAGCGGCTTGATCTGATCCGCGCGATGGTGCTGTCAAATACCGGGGCCAAGATCGGCACGCGCGGCATGTGGGACGACCGGATAGCCGACATCGGGGCCAGCGGGCTTGAGGCCGCCGCCGATATAATTCTGGAACGCTGGTTCTCCGCCAAATTCCGCGCCTCGCCCGAGATCACCCGCTGGCGAGACATGCTGATCAGCACGCCGCTGCCGGGGTATCTGGGCTGCGCCGCCGCGATTGGCGGCACCGATTTCTACAACACAACCGCGACGCTGACCCTGCCGACATTGGCCATCGCGGGCAGTGAGGACGGCTCCACACCGCCTGATCTGGTGCGTGAAACTGCCGGGCTGATCAAAGGCTCAAACTTCCATCTGGTACGCGGTGCAGGCCATCTGCCTTGTGTCGAAAAGCCGGAGGAATTCGCCCGCGTTCTGAGCGATTTCATCGCCTCCACCGGGCATATCTGAGAAATGCCCGCAACGCCGCTCGATAGCCACCTCTATCGTGATCTGCTGCACGATCCCGAAACCGCGCAGCTGTTTTCCGACAGCGCGGAAGTGCGCGCGATGATGATCGTGGAAGGGGCTCTGGCGAAAGTTCAGGGCCAGTTGGGGTTGATCCCCGAGGTCTCCGGCGCGTTCCTGCATCGCGCATCAATGGAAATCCAGATCGACCCGTCCGGGCTGGCCGCCGAGACAGGACGCTCCGCAGTGCCGGTGCCCGCGCTGGTCAAGGCGATGCGCACGGCACTTGAAGCGCCCGAACATGCGCAGCATTTGCATTTCGGGGCCACCTCGCAAGACATCATGGACACCGCGTTGATGCTGCGACTCCGGCAGTTTGCAGCGATTCAAAGTGAGCGTATCGCGGTAATCCTGTCCCAACTCGCCGAGCTGGCAGAGCGCTATGCAAAAACGCCAATGGCGGGACGCACCTACGGACAAGTTGCCACCCCCTCCAGTTTCGGCGCACTGGTCGCAAGCTGGGGCAAACCGCTTCTGCGCTTGCGGGCTGATCTGGAACGGCTGAGGCCGGATTTCTGCGTGTCGCTGTCAGGGGCCGCAGGCACACTATCGGCAATGGGTCCAAAAGGGCCAGAGGTTCGCGCCGCCTTGGCGGATGCGCTTGGACTTGCCGACCCCGGCGGGTCCTGGCACGCAGAACGCGACCGCATCACCGCACTCGCGGGCTGCTTTACCCAGATCACAGCGACGCTGGGCAAGATCGGCGAAGACCTGTCTCGCTTGGCGCAATCCGAAATAGCGGAAGTCACTTTGGGACAAAGCGGTGCCTCCTCAACCATGCCGCAAAAGCAAAACCCTGTGCAGCCGCAGGTTTTGGTGGCACTGGCGCAGATGGCCACGACGGTGAACGCGGCTGTTCAAGGCGCAGCTGTCCACGGCCTGCAACGCGACGGGGCCGCGTGGATCACGGAATGGTTGAGCTTGCCGCAGCTTTGCATGCTGACGGGCCAAGCCACACGTGTCGCCGTCGCGCTCACCAAAACCGTCGCCCCGCGCGAGGCTGCGATGCGCACCAATATCGACGACGGGCGCGGTTTGATTTACGCAGAAGCGCTGTCCTTCACCTTGGCGAGAACACTGCCGCGCCCAGAGGCGCAGGAAGCGGTGAAGACGCTCTGCGCACAGGTGCTCGAAACCGGTACGCCCTTGCGTGAACTGGCCGCACAAACTTGGCCCGATCACAATTTCGACGACCTGTTTACGCCAGAGGCACAATTGGGCGAGGCCCCAGCGCAAGCCCGCGCCTTCGCCCAAGCCGTTCGTAACACATGAAAAAAAGCGCTGTTACCTTCATCCTGATCACCGTGGTGCTGGACGCGATGGGGATCGGGTTGATCCTACCGGTGATGCCGGAACTGATCATGGATGTGCGCGGCGCAGATATCAGCCAAGCGGCCCTTTGGGGCGGCATCCTGTCAGCAGTCTTCGCCGTGATGCAGTTCCTGTTTGCACCGACACTAGGCAACCTGTCCGACCGGTTCGGGCGCAGGCCGGTCTTGCTGATCTCCACGCTAGTGGCAGCGTTTGACTACCTCTTGATGGCCGTTGCAGGCACGATCTGGCTGCTGCTGATCGGCCGCATCATCGGCGGCATCACCGCCGCGACACAATCAACCGCCAGCGCGTTTATGGCTGACGTCTCCCCTCGCGAAAAGAAAGCACAGAATTTCGGCCTGATCGGGGCCGCCTTTGGCGTCGGCTTCGTTCTTGGCCCCGTAATCGGCGGATTACTGGGGGAGCTTGGCCCCCGCGCCCCCTTTTACGCCGCCGCAATGCTAGCCGGTCTCAACTTCATTTTCGGGTATTTCGTCTTGCCAGAAACCGTCACCAAGGACAAACGTCGCCCTTTCAAATGGACGCGCGCCAACCCTGTGGGCAGCTTCAAACATATCGGCGCATTGCCGGGTCTGACCGCTCTGATGGTGGTCTATTTCTTCTATCAGATCGCCAATATGGTC
This sequence comes from uncultured Rhodobacterales bacterium, assembly GCA_964352105.1. Classification (GTDB taxonomy): domain Bacteria; phylum Pseudomonadota; class Alphaproteobacteria; order Rhodobacterales; family Rhodobacteraceae; genus Litoreibacter. The sequence continues at coordinate 13,821 of CAYGQQ010000038.1, forward strand.
TACCCCGCGATCTGGGCGTTCTACACACAAGCAGCCTTCGGATGGTCCCCCGGCATGATCGGAGTGTCACTGGCGGTCTACGGGATCTCCATCGCCGTAACGCAGGCGGTGCTGATCCGCTGGGTGATCGCAAAACTGGGCGAAACCCGCACTGTCTTTTTCGGCTTGATCTACAACGCCTGCACCTTGACCATCATGGGGTTCATCAGTGAAGGCTGGCTTCTTCTGGCCTTCACACCATTCTCTGCATTCGGCGCCGTCGTGGCCCCGGCCCTGCAAGCGATCATGTCCGGTGAGGCCAGCGAGGACCAACAGGGCGAACTGCAAGGCGTGATGTCCTCCATCAACTCAGTAGGCATGATCACGGCGCCCATCGTGTTCACCTGGGTCTTTGCCTATTTCACGGCTCCGGATCAGTCGGTTTTCTTGCCTGGTGCGGCCTTCCTTCTGGCAATGGCGTTGATGTTAACGGGGTGGGCCGTATTTGCGGGAACCTTCAATCGCGCCAAAGCCTGAGATGCGCCATGATCTGACCGTGATCTGACGCCAGCTTGTTGTAAGGCGCTTCCGGGTGCGAGCCATCCGTCAGATGATCGTTGAGCACCGAGTAATACTCCATCTCCCCGATTTGCCCCGGTCCACCCACAAAATGCGGTGACAGATAAATCTGGTCGATGCTCTCGAAGACCCCGCCAAAGGCCGTCGTATACACCATATCGCGCAGGGATTTCTGCACGAAAAGCTTTTCACAGGACTGCATCTTCACCCGGTTCATCGCCGCCTGTATCCGCTCGTTCTCACTGTCGGAATAGCGGTCATTCGCCCGCGTAGCATTGTGACGCCGGATCCACGAATAATTGCGAAACGGCACCTCGCCGGAGATGATCTCGGAGGACACCGCATGCTCCCCGTCATTGAAATCCCCCAGTGCCACAACAGGATTGCCCTGCTCCAGCTCCTCCACGATCAGACGTCTCAGCGCCCAAGCCTCCGCCATCCGGCGCACGGTTGCACGCAGTGATCCCATGGCGCGCCCGACCGGATCATACTCCAGAAGGTCCGCCTCCGCCGCAGTGCCATCGGCACCCCGAATGAACTCTCCCAGTTTGGATTTCAGGTGGCAATTGAACACGGTAATGACCTGATCACCCACCTTGATGCGCGCCTTCAGAATGGGACGAGACAACCTGTCCAGCGTAAAGCTACCCGCATCGCCGCCCGCCATCAGACCAAACGGTATTTCAACCGCAGGAACGATATCCTGAATGATCTCAGGGGGTTCTGCGAAGCCAAACCGCGACAGGATCGCCACGCCGGGACGCCGCTGACCGGGTTCCCCGTCATTGACATTGGGTGCAATCGCCAGCGCAGCATCGTTGTAGCCATCATATTTCAGCTTCCGGAAAATCGCCTTGCGCGCATAGCGTTTGGACGGATCGGGCACCACATCTTCATTGATCATCGCGCCTTTGCGGTCGGCATCATCGATGACCGCCTGCAACGCCGGCCCATCAAAAATCTCCTGAAATCCGACAATATCGGCATCCATGCTCAGCAGTTGATCTGACAGCCAGTCTTGCTTCCAGGCATGCTCCTCAGGCGTGTATTCCTCGAACTTGTAATATTCCTGCTCCGCCCCGATCAGGTTCTTGACGTTAAAGCTGGCGATTGAGAACTCGGTCATTGGCCGTCTCCATATTTTGTCAGGGCCGTCTGGAACATGTCGGCATCCACATTGCCACCTGAGGCAACGGCGATCACAGCGTCGGTCTGCACTTGATCCCCGTGGAAAAGCGCAGCAGCCAACGCGCTTGCCCCGCCCGGCTCCAGCACGACTTTCAATCGCGAAAAGGCCACAGCCATCGCGCGAAGGCACTCTTCGTCGGTGACAACCACCCCGGCACCACAAAGCCGCTGCATGATCGGGAAGGTCAATTTGCCCGGCTGCGGCGTGACGATCGCGTCACAGATGGAGCCTGACAACTGCGCATTGCGCTTGATCTCACCCGCCGCGAGGGACCGCGTGACATCGTCAAACCCTTCCGGTTCTACAGGACGGGCCCGCATCCCGGGGGCTTTCGCTTCCAACGCCAGCGCAATGCCGGAGGTCAGACCCCCGCCGCCGCAACACACCAGCACATCTGCGTCAAAAACCCCATGGTCCGCCGCCTGATCAGCAATTTCCAATCCGACAGATCCCTGACCCGCGATCACCTGCGGCTCATCATAGGGTTTGATCAGGGTCAGGCCGCGTCCGCGCGACAGCCGCTCGCCGATCTCGTCGCGGTCTTCCGTGGCGCGGTCGTAAAGCACCACCTCCGCCCCAAGATCACGGGTGTTGTCGATCTTCATCTGCGGCGCGTCTGCGGGCATGATGATCACCGCTGTCGTCCCATGCTCGCGCGCTGCCAGCGCAACACCTTGCGCATGATTGCCCGACGAAAACGCGATCACCCCGGCCTTCAAAGCATTATCCGTCAACGCAGAAACCGCAGACCAAGCCCCCCGAAACTTGAACGATCCGGTATGTTGCAGCGCCTCCGCCTTCAAAAACACCCGACGGCCCGCAATGTCATCCAGAAACGGCGAGGACAGCAATGGCGTGACCCTTGCATGACCTTTCAGGCGCTTGGCGGAGGCTTCGATCATCTCAATATTCATGGCAATTTCTCTATGAATTTTCGCAACACATTAACCGAGGCAGGCTCGTCCAGAAACGGGACATGGGCGCGGTCCTCCACATCGGCAAAGATCATATCCGGGCGGCGCGCGCGCATCTCGGCGGTGGTCTCCGCGCTCAGCAGGTTCGAGTTTTCGCCCCGGATCAGCGCCAGTGGTAGACCGCCCAGCGCATCAAACAGGGGCCAAAGGTCCGGCATCGGTTGGGTGCCCGCCTCCAGCACGGCATCCCGGAGCGCGGGGTCGTAGTTGATCTCAAGCCCTTGGGGCGTCTCCAAATAATGCTTGCGCACTTCCTCGTCCCACCGGCTTGCAGGCACGCCCACAAAGCCCGGCATCAGATTGGCACGCATATCAACCGCCTCTGCATAGGTCTTTTGCACCGGGTTGCGCCCGATATAGCCTTGGATCGTGTCCAGCCCGGCCTGCATCAGTTCCGGCCCGATATCGACCAGACAGACCCCGGACAATCGCGCTTTCGCCGTCGCCGCGAGAACCATCGCGATCAACCCACCACGCGACGTCCCCAAGATCGCCACTTGCTCCAAACCCAGATGGTCCAATAACTCCACCGCATCCATAGCTTCACGCGGGATTGTGTAGGTCTGGTAAGGTGCTCGGTCCGATTTGCCGCGCCCCCGGTAATCCAGACGGATCACACGGCAGCCCTGCAAATGCGGCATCGCATAGTCGAAATCGCTGGAATTGCGGGTCAGGCCCGCCAGACACAATAGCGCTGGACCCTCTCCGACCTCATCGAAATAAAGCCGAACGCCGTCCGAGGTCACAAACTCCGCCATCAGGTAATGTCCGGAATTGTGGTCAGATCGGACAAGATATGCGCGGGCCGCCAAGGCAGCCTGTCAACGGGTTCGCCTGCGCGGTTGACCCAAGCAGTGGTGAAGCCGTAGCCGGTCGCGCAGCCCGCATCCCAGCCATTGGAGGATACAAATAAAACATCCCCCTTCGCGCAACCAAACCGCTTGCCAACCAGATCATAGACCGATGCATGCGGCTTGAAGACGCCCACATCCTGAACGCTGAGCACATCGTCCAGAACCTCCCCCAACCCTGCCGATTGCACGGCCCCGTCCAGCATGTCGGGCGAGCCATTGGACAAAATCGCAGTGTTGTGGCCTGCGGCTTTCAGGCGCGCCAGCATCTCGGGCACTTCCGGGTAGGCCGACAATTCCCAGTAAAGCTGCAACAAGCGTTCGCGCAGCTTTGCGTCCTCTAGCCCTGAGGCCTCCATCGCCCAATCCAGCCCGTTCTGCGTGACCTCCCAAAAATCCGTGTGATCGCCAGTGACAGCCCGCAGCCAGGTGTATTGCAACTGCTTCAAGCGCCAATCACTGGCCAGTTTCTGCCAGACCTTCGCCAAAGCATCTCGTCCCGGCTCCTGGGAGGCCTCCCGCGCCGCAGCTGCGACATCAAACAACGTGCCATAGGCGTCAAAAACATAGGTGGTGAAAGGCATGAGGCGTGTCTCCTGTCAGTTGAGATCAGAGTGGCACAGACAAAGCCTAAGGAAAACGTCCAAAACGTGATAAACTCTCCTCATCAATAGGGAGGAACGACTATGAACGAAGCGCACGGAACCGTTTGCTGGAGCGAGTTGATGACTCGCGATCTGGACAAGGTGCTGGCCTATTACAAAGACATGTGCGGCTGGACCATCGAGACCGTCAATATGGGCGAAGGCGACTACCATATCTGCAAGGTGGGCGACCAGATGGTTGCAGGTGTCATGGATATGACCGGCATGCCCGGCATGGATGAGACGCCGCCGCATTGGTTGACCTATCTGGCCGTGGATGATGTCGATGCGGCGGTCAAGAAGACCGAAAGCAGCGGCGGACAGGTGTACCGCGCGCCGTTTGATATCGAGGGCGTTGGTCGCATCGCGATTTTATCTGATCCCGGCGGGGCGGCTTTGGCCGTGATGACGCCAACCTGAAACCGAAATCAGCAGACCGCTCTCAGGGCGGTCCGCTTACAGGTTTTCGCTCTGCGGCATACCAAGAACATGGTAGCCGCCATCGACACGAATAATCTCCCCAGTGGTACAGGCCCCGGCATCTGAGGCCAGATAGACGGCCGTACCGCCCACTGCCTCCAACGTCGCATTGGCGCGCATGGGCGCATTGGCGTCAGTGTGTTTGAAGGTCTTGCGTGCGCCGCCAATCGCGGCCCCGGCCAGCGTTTTCATTGGCCCCGGAGAGATCGCATTGACCCGAATTCCATCAGGCCCAAGATCATTGGCAAGGTAGCGCACAGCGCTCTCTAACGCGGCCTTCGCGACACCCATGACGTTGTAGAACGGTGTGACCCTGTTGGAGCCCTGATAGGTCAGCGTCAGGATCGTGCCGCCACCCGTCATCATCGGCGCAGCCCGGCGCGCCACATCAATCAGCGAATAGCAAGAGATCGTCATCGAGGTCTTGAAATTTTCCCGGCTGGTATCGACAAACCGGCCCGTCAGCTCATTTTTGTCTGAAAAAGCAATGGCATGCACGATAAAATCCAGCCTGCCCCATTCCTTTTGTAACGTCGCAAAACACGCGTCCAGTGACGCGTCATCGGTGACATCGACATCCACCAGGAGGCTGGAGCCGACGCTTTCGGCAAGCGGCTCGACGCGTTTGCCGAAAGCTTCCCCCTGATGGGAAAACGCCAGATCGGCACCCGCTTCCGCCATCGCCTTGGCAATACCCCACGCAATGGAGCGCTCGTTGGCGACCCCCATGATCAGGCCGCGTTTGCCTTGCATTGATCCCATGACCTAACCCTCGAACTTGCTGAGCAACATCGACCCGTTGGTGCCGCCAAACCCAAAGGAGTTCGTCATCACCGTGTCCAGCCCCGCGTTCTCAACCAGCGCGGTTGCGATCTCTGCGGGTTTCAAGGCGGGGTCCAGGTTTTCCACGTTGATCGACGGCGCGATGAAGTCCCCGTCCAGCATCAGCAGGCAATAGATTGCCTCCTGCGCGCCCGTGGCCCCCTGACTGTGGCCTGTCATCGATTTGGTCGAGGATATCGGCGGGGTGGAGCCGTCGCCGAACACCCGGCGCACGGCCTCAACCTCGCCAACATCACCCACCGGCGTGGAGGTGCCATGGGCATTGATATAGCTCACCGCCCGGCCCTCCGGGATGGTTTGCAAGGCCAGCCGCATCGCGCGCTCGCCGCCTTCGCCGGAGGGGGCGACCATGTCCGCGCCATCTGACGTGGCCCCGAGGCCAGTGACTTCCGCGTAGATCTTGGCCCCACGCGCCTTGGCGCGCTCCAGCTCTTCCAGAACGACGATGCCGCCGCCGCCTGCGATGACGAACCCGTCGCGATCGGCATCAAAGGCGCGGGACGCGCGTTCCGGCGTGTCGTTATATTTCGACGACATCGCCCCCATCGCATCAAAGAGGCACGATAGCGTCCAGTCCAGCTCTTCGCCGCCACCGGCAAACATCACGTCCTGTTTGCCCATCATGATTTGCTCCGCCGCGTTGCCGATGCAATGCAGCGAGGTCGAGCACGCAGACGTAATCGAGTAGTTGATCCCCTTGATCTGGAACGCCGTCGACAGGTTCGCAGAAATCGTGGAACTCATGGTCTTGGGCACCGCAAATGGCCCGATCCGCTTGGTGGCCCCGGTGCTCAACACCGACTGGTGCGCGGTCAGCATGGCCGAGGTAGATGGCCCGCCCGAGCCTGCCACCAGACCCGTACGCGGGTTCACAACGTCGCTTTCGTCTAAACCAGCATCGGCTATGGCCTGCTCCATCGCGATATGCGCATAGGCAGCCCCCGGTCCCATGAACCGCAAACGGCGCTTGTCGACATGTTCTGTGACGTCGATCTTCAGCGTGCCCGCCACCTGACTGCGAAACCCGTGCTCCGCCATCTCGGGACTGGCCACAACACCGGATGTCCCAGCCTTGAGCGAGGCCGTGACCTCATCTGCAGTATTGCCGATCGGGGACACAATCCCCAACCCGGTTACAACAACGCGACGCATGGCGAACTCCTTCTTATGTCAGCTCTCTGAAAGCGCGACTTTCATATCTTTAACCTGGTAGATCACTTCACCATCCGCCTCAACGATCCCGTCGGCGACACCCATCGTCAAGCGCCGGGTCTGGATCGCTTTGGTGAAATCGATCTTGTAGGTCAGCATCTTGCGATCAGGCCGCACCATGCCGGTCAGCTTCACTTCGCCCACACCCAGCGCATAGCCGCGCCCTTGCCAGCCGCGCCAGCCAAGGTTGAACCCTGTCAGTTGCCACAACCCGTCCAGACCAAGACAGCCGGGCATGATCGGGTTGCCCGGAAAGTGGCAATCGAAGAACCAAAGGCTGGGATCAATGTCGAACTCCGCCAGAACATGACCCTTGCCATGCGCCCCACCATCCGCAGAAATCTCCGTGATCCGGTCCATCATCAGCATCGGCGGCATTGGAAGCTGCGCGTTGCCGGGGCCAAACAGCTCCCCTTGTGCGCATTGGATCAACGCGTCCTTGTCAAAGCTTGTCGGAAAATCCGCCATGCGGTCCTGCCCCCTATATATCGTGTATTTACCTCAGTTTAGGTCTAGCATTGGCGTTTGACCCTGCGCAAGTGCCGCACTTACCCAGTTGCGACTGATTTTCAATTGAAAAACCCCTGCAAAACGCCATATATAGGGGAGGAAAAGGATTGAGACCCCATGAGCGCAGCCCAATTGCAACGCCCCACAGACTGGTTGACCGGTGCAGGTCTGCGCCCGACCCGTCAGCGTGTCGCATTGGCTGACCTGCTGATCGGCGACGGCCAACACCGCCATGTCACAGCCGAAAGCCTGCATGACGCGGTAAAACAAGGCGACGCGCCTGTGTCGCTGGCCACGGTCTACAACACCCTGAAAGCCTTCTGCGACGTGGGCCTGATCCGGGAGGTCATGGTCGACGGCACCAAATCCTATTTCGACACACGCGTCGACGACCACCCGCATTTCTTCTGGGAGGAGGACGGCAAACTGTCCGACGCCCCGAAAGAACAGTTGGAAATCGCAGCCCTGCCCAATGCCCCCGACGGCATGGAAATTTCCAAAGTCGATGTCGTGATCCGGCTGCGCAAGGCCTAGTCGCTTCCAAGGCACTTCGGCTACATTGTCGAATGGCGGGTTTGAGCCCAAAGTGTTGATGATTGCCTGCCTCACGATCCCCTTTCATGTCTCACAGACGACTAGCTTTCTGATAGCCAAGTGGGAATGTCCAACCCATACACGATGGCAACATGCATAAGACATGAAAGAGTCAATTGGCGAAAACGATCAGTTAAGTCTCCCAACTCCATAGAGCGGACTTCTGACATTGGCGTTTCGATCGCCACATACAGTTCAGAGTGTACTCTGTTTATTCTACCAATTTCTGGCAATCCCCTGATTTCGCCGAACCTTATTACCAAACTAACTGTTTCGAATGGAGCATTTTTTAGGAATGCAGTCCCAACGATTTTTGGTTCCAGATCATCGCATAGGTTTAACATCGCAGACCCGGAATGCTTGACTTTACCGCGAACCATCCCGACGCCGCCAATCAGGAGATGCCGTTTCTTTTCACTCTTCATTTTTTGCAACCTTCCTTCGAAGCCCAAAGGCTGAACTGGCCAAATGAGCGGTCATCATACTCAGGTGCTCAACGGCAGCAAAGTCCGCATTGCGGACCTTAAAAGCTCATATGTGGCAAACAAGCCCAGCTGAAATCGTCTGCTGACTGCTTTGAGCCCGAAGGTTTTGATATGGTCGGACAGCTGCATCCAATTGAGGTTTCAACGGGTGATGGTCAAATCTGATATCTTCGGCACCAATTCGCGACGTGGACGAGGGCAGTTCCCGGGAATCGACCCAAAAGTTGCTAATTTCTGACAAATTATAAATGAATCTTGACGGAACGCCTAATCCGGCAGAATAAATGTGACTACTGCCAAAAACACTGTTCCAAGGAGTGGCCACGTGCCCGGTACCTTTTCGTATACCCTGCAAACCGTCAACGGTGATCCGGCAACGAGCGGCGGCAATATCAACATTACCACCGGAACACTCAACGGCGTTACCTTCACTGAAGCTGGTATCGTTACTGTCAGCGACGTCGCAGCTGGGGATACAGTCACCGTTGGTGGTCTTGTTTACAACTACGAATACCTGGGGTCACACCTTGTGCGCGGAGATCCGTTGCAACCAGCAGCGTATATCCGCATCGTTGGCCCGTTGCCTGTCGGAGCAACTCTCTCGATCGGTGATACTTTCGCGATGGATCTTTCCGGCGAACCCGGTGATGCCGACTATCCGAACCTGCAAAATGGCAACACTCAGGGCCAGGTCGCCGATCTCGACACAACGACAGAAATCGGGTTTCCTGGCATCCCCTGTTTTGCGGCCGGTACGAAACTGCTGACCCCAAATGGAGAGATTGCCGTAGAAGACCTAACCGCCGGCGATCTGGTAGAAACCGCGGATGCCGGTGCTCAACCTGTTCTCTGGATCGGCAGCACAAAATTGGTCTTTGATGCCGACAACGAAATGCACAAACCAATCTTGATCGCGACTCAGGCTCTGGGACCAGATACTCCTAAGCGGGATTTGGTAGTGTCGCCACAGCACAAGATTCTGCTGAAAAGTGACGATAACCAGGGGCTTCTCGGACCCGCAAAAGGGCTGACATTACAACGGGGCATCCGCAGAATGAAGGGCTGCCGCGAAGTGGAGTACTTTCACGTTCTGCTGCCAGCACACAGTATCATCTTCGCGGATGGTCTTGCCACGGAGAGTTTCTATCCCGGTGAGACAGCAATGAAATTGTTAACTGCAAAGCAGCGTGCCGCAACTATCGCTGCAGTACCCACCCTCAGAAATGGCTTGGACACATATGGCCCACAAATCCGGGTTTCTTTGACACGGCGTCAGGCCGAAGAACTTCCCAAAGACCAACGCGGCATTGTTTTTGGTGAATTGCCAGCGAAACGCAAATCAGCATATCGGTCGATCTATGAGGAAGCCGAATAGCCGTTTCGATTGAGTACTATGCCAAAAACGCATGCAGTTTCGACCGCTAGGCCGGATAGCTGACCTCTACCACACTTTCTCAACACCCACTCCCAGATCGCTCTCTACGTTCCCCAGAATCTCCACTGCCAGTCAGGGGCCGTTCTTCAGCGGTATGCACAAATATCTTGCAATGAAAAACCAATTCGACTTCAATTGTCAGACATTTGATGCCAGCGCTGTATTTGCGCGCGGGCATCCGGCTCGATCAATTTGAAAGCAAGAGAGGCTTTGACCAAGACCAAAAACCATCAATGATTTTTTGGGAGGAAAATCCATGAACCTAAGACCAGACCCGACGTTCCACGCGACACCGCAGCTTGCGATGGCCGCACCATCCGTTGAAGGCAAACTGGATCGAATGGTAGGATCGGATCAGCTGTTCGGTTGGGGAGTTTCAGGGGTTCCTTTGAAACTGATGCCGCCGGAAATCACCTGGTACCGTCAAACGGTCAACTACCGCGCACGTCTGAACACCCAAACCGGTAAGCTAAGAGTTCGCGGTGATTTCGTACAACGCTACGTTGGCGGCAGTTCCGGAACCAATATGGTTGGTGTCGGCGTTTGTGAAAGGACATAGCCTCCCTTTCCGGGCGCAAGACGCACTTTGCTGACCAAAAACCTCTCTTGAGCACCGCCGCTGAGCGCCTCCCCTTCCAGATTGCGCTTCACCGCCGCTCTGGCTAAACAGGCGCGAAGCATCTAGCGGAGCGTGTTCTCATGGCAGCCAATCAATTCGTCTATTTCATGGACGGCGTGTCCAAAGCCTATCCCGGCGGCAAGAAGGTGTTCGAAAACATCCGCCTGAACTTCCTGCCCGGCGTGAAGATCGGCGTTGTGGGTGTGAACGGCTCGGGTAAGTCGTCCCTAATGCGGATCATGGCGGGGCAAGACAAGGATTTCACCGGGGAGGCTTGGGCCGCTGAAGGCGCCCATGTCGGCTACCTGCCGCAGGAACCCGCCCTTGATGAAAGCCTCGACGTGCGCGGCAACGTGATGCTCGGCGTGAAGCCCAAGAAGGACATCCTCGACCGATACAATGAGCTTGCGATGAACTATTCCGACGAGACCGCGGAAGAAATGGGCAAGCTTCAGGACGAGATCGACAGCGCCAATCTGTGGGACCTCGATGCCCAGATCGACGTCGCGATGGAGGCCCTGCGCTGCCCCCCCGATGATGCGATGCCTGAAACCCTGTCAGGTGGTGAACGCCGCCGCGTGGCCTTGTGCAAGCTGCTGCTCGAAGAACCCGACATGCTGCTGCTCGATGAGCCTACCAACCACCTTGACGCCGAAACCATCGCCTGGCTGCAAAAGCACCTGATCGACTACAAGGGCACCTGCCTGATCGTCACCCATGACCGCTACTTCCTTGATGATATCACTGGCTGGATTCTGGAACTCGACCGTGGCCGCGGCATCCCTTACGAAGGCAATTACTCCGCCTGGCTGGAACAAAAAGCCAAACGTCTGGAGCGCGAGGCCAAGGACGACAAATCCCGCCAGAAGACCCTTGAGAAAGAGCTTGAATGGATCCGCGCCGGCGCGAAAGCCCGCCAGGCCAAATCCAAAGCCCGGATCAACGCCTATAACGAGATGGCCGGCCAGTCGGAGCGCGACAAACTGGGCCGCGCCCAGATCATCATCCCCAACGGGCCCCGCCTCGGCAATAAGGTGATCGAGGTCGAAGGCATCTCCAAAGCCTACGGCGACAAACTTCTCATCGAAGACCTGTCATTCACCCTGCCACCGGGTGGCATTGTCGGCGTGATCGGCCCCAACGGTGCCGGTAAATCCACGCTCTTCCGCATGCTCACAGGCCAGGAGCAACCCGATAGCGGCGCAGTCAGCTACGGTGACACGGTCCAGCTCAGCTATGTCGACCAGTCCCGCGACGCGCTGGCCCCGGACGCCACGGTTTGGGAAGAAATCTCCGACGGCGGCGAGATCATCGAACTGGGCGACGCGCAGATGAACTCCCGCGCCTACTGCTCCGCCTTCAACTTCAAAGGCGGCGACCAGCAGAAGAAAGTGGGTCTGCTCTCAGGCGGGGAGCGTAACCGCGTCCACATGGCCAAGCTGTTGAAATCCGGCGGAAATGTCCTGCTGCTTGACGAGCCGACCAACGATCTGGATGTCGAAACCCTGCGCGCGCTGGAAGACGCGATCGAGGATTTCGCAGGCTGCGCCGTCGTCATATCACACGATCGTTTCTTCCTTGACCGGCTGTGCACGCATATCCTCGCCTTTGAGGGCGACGCCCATGTCGAATGGTTCGAAGGCAATTTCGAGGCCTATGAAGAAGACAAGATCCGTCGCCTCGGCCCGGATGCGGTCGAACCAAAGCGCGTGAAATACAAGAAATTCACCCGCTAAATCACCAAGGGCACCCCGCAAAGGGCCCGAGAGGGAGACGGGGAATGCACAAGACACTACTCACACTGGCCGCACTGTGCCTGAGCGTGCCAGCCTTCGCGGGCGACGGGCGCACCTATAACGGCGTCTGGCTCGGCGACGGCGGCCCCACCGCCAAAACCTCCCTCACCTTCCCCGGTGGTCCCTTGGTGGAATACTGCTACCTGGACGGCTGCTTCGATTTCACGGAAGACAACCCCGACGATTTCGGTTTCGCCTCAGACGGAGCAACCTGGACCTTCAAACGCACCGGCCCCGACACGATCAAAGGGACCTATACCAGCCCAAAAGGTGTGGTTTATACGGCGGATTATGTGGCGGAGTGAGGGGACGGCCTCAGATTAACCCCACATGAACAGTAGTTAATTGGCGAAAGGCAGATCGATCCAATCACTGTCCCCGATGCGACCATAAGCAGGAAATCTAAGCGCTCATAGAATACTGGTGTTCTTCGAGGGAACTGTCGTTTGAGAAAAGCGCGCGAATTATCAAAGCCCTTAAAGTTCGATAAAACATACATGCCTGCCTGCTGAACAAAAAAATCGTGCAAGAGATTGCTTAGATCTCGCCAAAGTAACTAGATATCAAATCAAGCATAAGAATTACCCTAAACTAATTTGATAATTCTTAAACTCGCTTTCAAATCCGCCAAGTAGTTCCGACCCCTAACCCCGACTCGCAAAATGTGTTATACTCAGCTCAGCCACATATTTCGTGGCTCCAAGACCAATCACATTTTCACAAAGGAGTTTTCCAATGGCATTGGACAATGATGAGACCGGTTATGACCGCGACGATGCAGATTCAATCTCGCTGTTTAATGACGACTATGCACTGACACTCGCGGCGGGTGAAATTCACAACAAGGTGGTTGCCGATATA
>CAYGQQ010000039.1:0-26717 GCA_964352105.1 uncultured Rhodobacterales bacterium
GAGCACACCCTTGGTAAGGGTGAGGTCGAGAGTTCAATCCTCTCTCACAGCACCACCCGTATTCTCTTTTCAAAAAACTCAGGCTTCCGCGGATCAAGTCGGGATCAGAAACAGCGTGATGGCTGGGAACAAGACCAAGATCACCACGCGCAGGATGTCGGAGCCTACGAAAAACAACACGGCCTTATAGGTGTCGACCATCTTTGTTGTGCGATCTATCGCGTTGATCACAAAGAGGTTCATGCCCACTGGGGGCGTGATCAGACCGACCTCCACAACGATCAAAACAAGAATGCCGAACCAGATTGCTGTGCGCTCTAGCGCGATGCGGTCTGCCATGCCTTGCGTCACGCGGATGTCGATTTCGCGCTGCAACTCACGCGGGATTTCCGCCCCGGCGGCCAAAAGCCCTTCAACTTGCGCGCGGATATCGGGTGCCAGATCACCGGCCGAGACGAGGGCCCCGCGGGCGGCCTCATGTTGCATCGCGACCAGATCGACCAGACCAAAATCCAGTTGCGAGACGACCGGAAAGAAAATCGGGATCGTCAGAAGGATCATGCTCAGACTGTCCATCATGCAGCCCAGAACCAGATAGAATATCAAGATCACGACAAGCACAGTCCACGGACTAAGCCCCTGGCTCACCACGAAATTTGACAGCTCTTGCGGCACATTTGAAAGCGCAAGGAAGCCGTTGTAGAACCCTGCCCCCAGAATGATGAAGAAGATCATCGCGGTGGATTTTGCTGTGACCGTAAAGCTTTCCATCAGAGTAGTGCGGTTCAATCCTCCATTGAAATAGGCGATCAACCCTGTGCCTGCCGCCCCTATGGCCGCACCTTCGGTTGGCGTGAACCAACCCGCGTATATCCCGCCCACAACGACGGCAAACACCAGCAGAACCGGCCAAACGTCGAACAGCAATCGGAACCGTTCCGCCATGGGAACAGCTGCTCGGGTCCCCGCGCTTTCGGGGTAAATCCGCACATAGAACGAGATCGCAATCACGTAGCCCAAGGCCGCGAGCAGTCCCGGCACGAAGGCTGCGAGGAATAGTTTCGCGATGTTTTGCTCGGTCAGGATCGCGTAGATCACCAGCACAACCGACGGCGGGATCAAGATGCCCAAGGTTCCGCCAGCGGCCAGCGTCGCCGAGGAAAACCCACCCGCATACCCGTAGCGCTTCATCTCCGGCAAGGCGACACGGCCCATTGTGGCTGCTGTCGCAAGCGAGGAGCCGCAAATCGCGCCAAAGCCCGCACACGCCCCGATGGCGGCCATGGCAACACCGCCTTTGCGGTGCCCCAGAAACCCCTCCGCGGCTTTGAACAAAGCTGACGACATCCCTCCCAACGTCGCAAAATGTCCCATCAGCAGGAACATCGGGACGATGGACAAGGAATAGCTGGAAAAAGTCGTGTAAGTCTCTGCCTTTAGGCGGCCAAGCGGGATGTTGAAATTGCCCGTGACGAAGAAAATCCCGAAGATACCCGTCAGAAACATCGCAAGCCCTATGGGCACGCGAACGAAGATCAGCGCCAGCAAGGCCGGAAATGACAAAATGCCAATGGTCAGATCACTCACCTTGGGACATCTCCCTGCCGGTGACCAAGCACAAGATGCGCATCGCAGCGAGGTAGAGGCCAACAATCGCAGCGACGGCTGCGGGAACAAGGCTCGCAGCATATCCCCACCAGACCGGAAACTGCAAAATGAACGTTTTTTCCCCAAATCGCAGCTTGGCGAGCATCCCGCCGGAAAGTTGCACCGCGATAAGTACGAGAACCGCTGCAAAAACTGTGTCAATCACTGTAGCAAGAATGCGGTCCACCCGAGGCGAAAGCTTCGAGGTGAAAATGTCCACCACAGCGTGACCACCCATAAACTGGCAAAACGGTAAGAATGCGAAGATTGCGAATGCGACACCGACCTCGACCAGTTCAAAATCGCCGTTTATTGGCCCAATGCCAGCGTCCAGCGCCCATTGCGAGACCACTGGGGCCAAATCCCCGATCCAGCCGTGAAACATGGTGTTCAGGGTCCTGCCGAGGACGGACGCGCAGATCAGCACGACCAGGGCGCTTAGGGCGATCCCGCCAAGCAGCGCCATAAAGCGCGCAAGCTTTCCGATGATCCGATGCATGCCTGCCCCTTGGCCGGTCTTGGCTGTCTTCGCAGCGAAATCCCTGACAGGGAGCCGCTGCGAAAAAATTGCAGCTGCGGTTTAGCTACCGCTTTCACTCATCAGCGTTTTCGCACGTTCGATCAGGGCTTCGCCGTCAATGCCCGCCTCGGTCATGCCAGACAACCAATTGTCGTAAACCGGCATCGCCGCCTCAGCCCACACCGCCGACTGATCCGCGTCCAGCGTCACGACATTGTTGCCGCGATCAAGCGCAATCTCACGCGCGGGACCATCTTCGCTTTGCATGGTGCCGCCCGCAAACTTTGAGAACTCCAGACCGGAATTATCCTCGACGATTTTTTGCAAATCTTCCGGCAGGGCGGCGAACTTGTCTTTGTTCATCGCCAGTACGAAGGTCACAGTGTACATCATCGGCCCCGTGAATTCCGTATGGTTTTCAACAAGTTCCGGAACTTTTAGCGCTTTCGTGACCTCCCACGGGATTGTCGTCCCGTCGATCACACCTTTTGACAGCGCTTCGGGAACCGCCGGGACCGGCATGCCCACTGGCGTTGCCCCCAAAGTCGACAAAAGCGTGTTAATCTGGCGCGACGCACCCCGAATTTTCATGCCGTTCAGATCGCTGGGAACTGACACTTCCTTGTTAGAATGGATCACGCCAGGGCCGTGAACCCAACCGCCAAGCACTTTGAAATCCGAGAACTCACGCGCTGCGATACCTTCATCGAGCATTGTCCAGAAGGCCGCAGAAGCGGAAACCGCGTCCTCGACCAGAAATGGCAGCTCAAACACCTCAGTAGACGGGAACCGGCCGGGCGTGTATCCGATCACGTTCCAAGTAATGTCGATCACACCGTCGATGACCTGATCAAGAAGCTCTGGCGGCTTGCCACCCAATTGCATTGAAGCAAAGCGATTGATCTTGATGCGATCGCCAGAGGCTGCCTCCAGTTCGTCAGCCCAAACATCGATGATTTTCGATGGGATTGTCGATTGCGCGGGCAAAAAACTTTGCAGGTTAAATTCAAACTCTGCAGCGGTGGCAGGCGCAGCCATGCCCATGGCAAGTGCGGCAGCTCCGGCGAATTTCAGTACATGTCTGCGTGTTTTCATCTTCTTCTCCCTTGGCAACCCAACTTAATCTTGGGTCTGAACGACCAGGCGCTGCAAGCGCCTATTGCAAAGTTGTGCAATTCCATCGACGGTATTCGCGCCGACAGATGCCCTTTCCGCGATAACCACATTGCCGAATTTAGACAATGATAAAAGCTCGCACCATGACCAGCAAATCATCGGAACGCTTTCGTCTACTTTGAGGGCAGCACACCCTTCTTCAAGATCAGGTTTCCGAAATGTCGTGTCTCTCCGGTTTGCACAACAGCGAATGCCAGTTTCGCCCGTTCATAGAACGCAAAACGCTCACATTGCACGATTTTGCTCGGCGCGTCAGCGACCTCGTCCACGATGGTTTGGAACTCGGCCACGACGTCCGGCAAACGGTCAGGCTCTGCCGCGTTCTGCATCGAGATCGCCGCCTCTTCGACAAATGAATCGAGCGGCATCACTGACAAGATCGCCCGAATTGCATCGCTCGCAGGTATTCCATCTAGCCGGACAACCCGCTCTGATGAGCTAGCACCGGGATAATTCGCATCCGCGACAACAATCTCGTCACCATGCCCCATTGCCCGCAAAATATGCAGCAGGTCAGGGGACAATAACGGGTCCAATCCAATAAGCATCGCATGTTCCTTCCTTAAAAACCTTAACTTAGAGCGTCCGTTCGACGATCACTCCGGCGTGTCCCACTGCACTGAGGCCATCAGCGTCCTGCGCCCCTGCCCCAAATGTTCGACAAAGCGGGCCTTTGCGACATCCAGCTCACCCCGCTCCAGCGCCTCAATGACCGACAAATGTTCATACGCTGCGCAAAGGTTCCGCTCCAATTCATCGGTTTTTTTCCAGCGGTAATGGTAGTGAAAAATGATCGAGACCAGATCAAAGAAATCCCCGACAAACCTGTTGTTCAGACGCTTCAGCAAGGTGCGGTGAAATTTCTCGTCGAGCCGCGGGAAATCCAGATATTGCGCGTCAATATTTTCAACGATGGCGAGATGTTCTTCCTTCAATTTAATCAATTCAAGCTGTTCAGGACTGCCGACGCCTGCATCCAGAAAGGATGAAAACGCGCGTAGTTCAAACATTTCACGCACTTCGAACAGTTCGGTTGCGAAGGACTGAGTGAAGCCGCGCAGAACCCAATGCCGATTGGGCTTCTTTTCAATCAGACCGAACCTGGAAAACCGGATCAGAAGTTCGCGAACCACTGAGGTAGACGCGCCGAATTCGCGCATCAACTCGACCTCCCGCAAGATCGTGCCCGGTTTCAGATCCCCCCCCAGAATGTAGTCCATGAACAAGGTCTCAACCTTGTCGCTGGTAGAGGTCGTCTCTTCGCTGGAGAAGAAATCAGATTTACGGGGGGGGCGCAGCACTGTCTTTTGCCGGCCCTGCCACGCGATGACACCCATTTCGTCCAGTCGGCTCAGAACTGCGCGGACAGTCGTTCGACTTGCGCCCCAATTGGCAGACAGTTCCGCTTCAGTCGGCAGAGCATTTTGCGGACCAATATCGCGAACAAGCATCAGCGCGCGGTTGAAGGTCTCTTTGTAGGTGCTCTTATCTCTCGACATAGCGGCTAGGCTACCCGATCAAAAGCCGGTAGCGCCACCCCCATCGACAAGCAAAACCTGACCCGTCACATAGGCTGCTGCAGGTGACGCAAGATAAGCGCAAGCCCAACCTATATCAGACGGCTCCCCCAGCCTGTTCATCGCAATACGGCCCAGAATCTTCTGTTGCCGTGGTAAATCGCCCGCCGTCGCTTTGCGGTACAAATCAGTGTCGATCCAACCAGGTGCCACACCATTGACCCGGATACCCCGCGCGGCAAATTCCGCAGACAATGCGCGCACAACCCCGTTTATCGCCGTTTTGGCGATGGTGTAGCCAGACACATTGGGCTGACCGATATAGGCTGTCATCGACGAAGTCCAAAGGACCGACCCGCCCCTGCCAACTGCCAGCATTTTCCGGATGACATGGCGACTAAGCTCCAGCGCCCCGCGCACATGGACGTCGAAGACACTGTCAAATTCCGCCATGTCTGACGTCTCGAACGGGGCTTTGATCGTATTGCCCGCGTTGTTAACCAAAATATCAAGGGGTCCGAACCGTGTATGAAGCGCATTGGCATACCCGCTCAGCGTATCGAGCTCGCTCAGATCAACAGGCATCGCCTCGCAACCCTGCCCTATCTCTTGGGCCGCATGCTCCAGCGCATCCGGGCGGCGGCCCGCGATGATGACCCGCGCGCCGGACTGGTGAAGCGCCAACGCGATTGCCTTGCCAAGCCCGGAACCGCCCCCTGTTACCAGCGCGGTTTTGCCCTGCAATCCATACATTTCCTGTAGCATCAGATTGGCCATTAAAACCCACCCGCAACGTCGATCATGATCTTGAACGTTTCATCGCGATGCGCGATCCAGTGATCAAAGGCCTGATCAGCCTCGCCCCAGCTGAACACTTTGGAAATCAGAGGACTGGCGATTTCAGAGTTGCATTCAAGGAAAGCAATGACCTCTTCGAAATCGGTCCGGGTCGCGTTGCGCGATCCCATTATGTCCAACTCTTTAAGATTAAAGATGGATGTGTTGTAGGTCACCTCAGATTTCGCGTAGCCGATATAAACGACGCGACCGGCGAAACTGACAAGATCAACGGCCTCGCGAAAGGTTTGCGGCAACCCCACGGCTTCAACCACAACATCCGGCCCTGCCCCATTCGTGTGATCCAAGAGCTGCGCTTTCAAATCTGTGGCGTCCGGGTTGAGAACCGCATCCGCCCCTATTGCCTTCAAGAGCGGGTGCTTCGCCGCCGAAACCTCGCTGACGATGACCCGCGCACCACGGGCTTTCGCTCCCAAAATGGCACCAACCCCGATCATTCCGCCGCCCAAAACAAGCACAGTGTCTTGCGCGCCTACATTGCCACGAGAGATCGCGTGAAACCCTACAGACAAAGGTTCTACCAGCGCCATCTGCGAAAAATCCAGCGTCGAGTTAACAATAAGACGGTCCTGATTTACGACCAACTGATCGGCCAAGCCGCCATCTTGCTGCACGCCCAATGTGCGATTGAACTGGCACGCGTTAACCCTGCCTGCAGTACAGGCAGGGCAATCTCCGCATGTCGTATAGGGAATGACAATCACGGATGCCCCCGGTTGAAATTGCGGGTCAACATCCGCACCCACCTGGCTGATCGTGGCACCGATTTCGTGGCCGGGTATGCGCGGCAACGCGACCAGCGGATTTAGGCCGCTGAACGTGTTTAGATCGCTGCCACACAGCCCCACGACACGAATATTCAAAAGAACATCCTGCGGCCCAAGCTCCCGCACGCAAGCCTCCACAAAAGCGCAATGGTTCACTTTGTCGATCGCAAGCGCTTTCATGGAACGGACCTTAACTAGGGGAACAGGATCGAAAGGCGAGCGGGCACAACCACAGGTGCTATGCCCGCTCTGGGGAGAATTCTATTTGAATTCAGCAACGTTGTCCGACGTGATCAAGATCCCATCAATCGGGACAACTTTCTCAACAGATTTCCCTTCGATCACAGCCATCAGGTTGGCCACAGACTCCTGACCCATACGGGTATTGTCCTGCTTGATCGTCGCGGCTTGCTCGCCCTCTTCGATCGACACAAGGTTCGCGGGGTTGCCGTCGAAGCCCACAATCACGAGGTCATCAAGCTTGCCTTGCGCCCCTGCGGCAGACACCGCAGCCAAGGCACCCGGATCCCAGGCAGAGAAGATCGCTTTGATATCAGGGTTTGATTGCAGGAAGTTTGTCGTAGTCTCGAACGCGCAAGCGTCCTGCCAGTCGCATATCTGGAAAATCACCTCAAGACCTGCGGCTTCGGCGGCGTTTTTAACACCATCACGCCGGGCATTGCCGGTCTGGTGGCCGGCGGACCCGCCAAGGATCAAAACCGTCCCGCTATCGATCTTGCCGACAATGTAGTCGCCAGCGACACCCGCCGCCGACAGGTTATCGGTCTGCACGAGGCTTGAAATATGTGGGTGATCGATGCCGGTGTCCACAGCCACAACCGGGATGCCCTTCGCCGCCGCATTGTCGAGCGAGGCGTCAAAGGCACGGTTGTCGACCGACCCGATGATGATCCCGTCAACACCCATATCAATCGCCCGGTCAACGGCGTCTTTCTGAGCTGCTGAATCCGGGGAAGAGGCCGTCAGATCAATGAACTCGACGCCCATTTCCTCGGCTTTGGCCGCCGCCGCCTCGGCCACGCCGATCCAGAATGTGTTGTCGGTCGAATAGCCTGTATAGGCGATCCGTGTTTCCGCAATCGCCGCACTTGCGAGCCCGATTGCCGTTGCGGCCCCCAAAGCCAGACCTTTTAGAAATGTAGATGTCATAGTCGTCTCCTCCGTTGAAAAATTACCCCGCTTCCGGGGGGCTTGCTGAATTTGGTAAGCGTCAAAATCATCGAGATCGCCTGCGCCAGACGTCCCAATACACCGCCAATATGATGATGATACCGATGGCAATCCGCTGCACCGAGGTGCCAACGCCCATATAGGACAGGCCCACCACGATGGTTTGCATGATCAGCATACCGATCAATGTGCGCCCCACGCCGCCGCGCCCGCCAAAAAGACTGGTCCCTCCAATGACAACGGCCGCGATTGCAAACAGTTCGTAGCTTTGCCCCCGCGATGGCATGGCAAAGTTGAGTTTTGAGATTTCCAGCATCGCAGCCAGTGCCGCCAGAGCGCCGCCGATCATGTAGTAATAGACCCGGCTGCGCCCCACTGGCACGCCCGAAAGCCTTGCGACCTCCTCGTTGCCGCCGATGGCAAATGCGCGGTTTCCCAACCGGGTTTTGATCAAGAAAATTCCGGTTAATGCGGCGGCGGCAAACATGATCACGACAGGCATCGCATAACCTTGGCCAAACGCCTTGAACCCGCCTGGAAAGCGCGACAGATCCCGTCCGCTGGCCAACAGTTCCGCAACACCTTTGTAGGCTGTTAACCCTCCCAAGGTCACGATGAAGGCCGGCACTTTGGTGACCACTTGCACGATGCCGTTGAGCGCGCCCAGCGCAGCCCCAATCGCCAAACCCAACGCCACCGCAATGCCCACCGGCAGTTCATATTCCGCCAACATAATGCCAACAGCGACACCGACGACCGCAAAGATGGAGCCGACGGACAGATCAAGCCCCCCCGAGATCAAGACCACTGTTGTGCCGCAGGCAAGAATGGCCAGGATCGACGCCTGACCAAAGATCGACAGCGCCGTATCAAGGCTGCGAAACGGCGGCGACAGGATGAAAAACACCATATAAATAACCAGTAACGCCGCCAAAACCTGCCAAATTTGCGAAAACCCGTGTTTTAGCAATTCCAGGACATCGGTTTGTTTTTGTGGCGTTTTGGTTTGGGTCATTGGCTGACCTCAGGACCGGTTGCGTCAGCGTCAGATGCGCCCGTGATCAGACCGACCAGCATGTCGCCATCAACATCCGCGACGTTGCGCACGGCCGACAATTTGCCCAACCGCAAAACCATCACCCGGTCGCAATAATTCAAAACATGCTGCATGTTGTGGGTAATCATGATCACAGAAAGCCCGTGATCTTTGAGCGAGCGCACCAGATCCATCGCGTTTTGGCTTTCGCGCACACCCAAAGCGGCCGTAGGTTCGTCCAGAATAGCAACACGCTTTCCAAACATGACCGTTTTTGACAGGGCAACCGCCTGCCGCTGCCCGCCAGAAAAAGCCTGAGCGTCGCGGTAAATATCAGTGATCCGAATGTCGAGCTTTTCGAAAAGTTGCCGGATTTCCAGATCCATTTTCTTGAAATCCAGAAAGCCGAAAAAGCGGCCAAGCCAGTTGTCCTTGATGATTTCGCGACCCAGGAACATGTTCTTCGAGATCGAGATTTCATTCACCAGCGCCAGATCTTGGTAAACCGTCTCAATCCCGGCGGCTTTTGCTTCTGTAGGGGTTTCGATCTGCGTTTCCGTTCCGTCGAAGTAAATCGTGCCAGAAGTCCGCGGGATCGCACCGGTGATCGCCTTGATCAGCGTTGATTTGCCGGCACCATTATCCCCGACAATGGCCAACACCTCCCCCTCGTTAAGGGTCAGATCAACATCATCCAGTGCAACAACGCCGCCATAATGTTTGCTTATCCCGCGCGCTTCAAGCACGGGCACCCTTTTGGCCCCCTCTGACTTCAATAATTTCCCTCCCCGAAATTTCGCCAGATCGTATCGTGATGCGGCAAAATGTTTTTAATACGTAAAAAACAATTCCACTTGCTGTCAACGGTTTATTTTGCATTAAATACAACAGAGCCGATTTTCCGGTGACACCGCACATATTAGGACTATCGTTTTGGACGACAAAGAACTCAGACCAAAATTTCGGACCGTTGGCCGAACAGGCATTCAAACCAGTCACATTGGTTTTGGCTGCGGTGGCATTGGAAATCTATTTACGATGGTTGGTGACGCCGACGCGCAGAGCGTGCTGGAACATGCGTGGGACGCCGGGATACGCTATTATGACACAGCGCCGCACTATGGTCGCGGGCGGTCAGAGGCGCGGCTGGGGACTTTTCTGCAATCGCATGACACATCTGATGCCGTTATTTCCACAAAGGTCGGGCGGGTCTTGACCCCCGGCGAACCAATGGAAACCGCAGACGGATTTATCGATCCTTTGCCAAATTTTGTACATTACGACTATAGCGCGGAGGGTATCGCAGCGAGCCTCAAGGGCACCAGAAATCGCTTGCAACGCGACTATATCGACATCGTTTTTGTGCATGATATCGGCACCTTGACCCATGGTACTGCAAATCCGGGCCATCTTCTGGATCTGTTAAATTCGGGACTGCCCTATCTTCAAGAGCTTAAGAAAAACGGGGATATTGGTGCAATCGGTCTGGGGGTGAACGAGACGGCGATCTGCCTCGAAATTCTGGAGCACTTCGATCTGGACGTGATCTTGCTCGCCGGCAGGTGGACATTGCTGGACCGAACTGGCGAGACCGCCCTGATCCCGCAATGCCGCGAACGTGGCACCAGCATCGTTTTGGGCGGGATTTTCAACTCCGGTATTCTGGCGACCGGTCCCGTTCCCGGCGCAATGTTCAATTACGCACCCGCGTCCCAATGCGTCTTGCAAAAGACCGAGAAACTTCAATCCCGCGCAGTGGCACTTGGGATGACGTTGCCCGAAGCCGCCTTGCAATACGCGATGACCCGCGACATCGCTTGCAGCGTATTGATCGGGACGGGAAAAGTTTCCTCCCTGGAGCGGAACCTGGCAACGATAGGCAAAGACATTCCCGAAGGCGCAATCGAATTCTTTGACGCTGATCTGTAGGCTAGCTCGCGCCAAGCGCCCCATTGGTCTGGTCAGTGAGGTCTGCGACCAAATAGGGTCGCTTTTGGCGCGGCATTTTCAACGTCTTGGCGAAAGGCCTATCAAATGGTTTTTCGCCAACATCGATTAACGCAAACTCCTCGCGTTCGTGATCTTCAATATCCGTCATGAAATCCAGCAAACGTTTGCAGGAATTCGCGATCATCCCAACAGCGAGATTGTTTTAAAAAGGGCCTGTCCGCGCCGTATGCAGATCCCGGACATTTCTGGTCATGCTAAACAGCATCGGTTTCAGCTCATCGGAGCATTCCTTCGAAAAACGGCTCAGCCCAGTTCAACCTTGCTGCGCATCACCTGCTGCGACTCCAAACTGCGGTTGAGACCCGCTTTCTGCAACGCATTGATGGCGGCGCGGCGAGTGGTTTCGTTGTTCATGGCATCACTCCACCAATAGCCGATCCACCCAACTCAAGCGCAGGAACATGAAGTTTCCATCAAGAACGGCGGGTTAGATAAAAGTCTTAGTATTTAACAAAGACGCACGACCTAGTTTTGGCAACGATATCCCAAAACGCGGACGTGAATTCGCAGATTTCTATCGCGGCAGTTCGACAACTTTCGAAAATGTATCAATCATACTCAGAGCTCTTTCAATACTGTCGCCCAGCGCATCTTTCACGATGTAGCCCGCGATATTGTTGCCATATGCTGCGGCAACATCATCAGGTGCGTCTGACGTGGACAAGACGAAGATAGCCGCCGTTTGCAACTCCGGATCGGCGCGCACATCGTCTAGGAATTCCAAGCCGTCCATGCGCGGCATATTCAGGTCCAAGATCACCAGATACGGCGGCATCAACTTGTCGGCCCCCCGATCTCCGCGCAGAATGTCCAAAGCAGCCTGACCGTCCTTGGCGACAAGGACCGGGTTCAGGATCTTCAGTGTCCTCGGTGCCCGCTTGATGGCCATGATGCTAACCTCGGCATCATCGACGATCAGGAATTTTACCGGGGCGGTTTCCACATCGAAGATGCCATGTGCTTGGTTCATTGGTTTTGCTGAGTGTTATGCGCCTTGATTAATTTCGGCTGGGTGATGCGTTTTCCCTGGCAAGTGGAATTCAAAGTCCGCGCCGCGCGCAATGTCCGGGTCAGATACAACCTTGATCGGGCCATCGTGAAAGGTGAGCAGTTTGTGAATAATCGCCAACCCGATCCCACTGCCCTCGACGTCATCACGTGGGCGCAAAGTTTGGAAGAGACCAAAAATTCGGTCATGATATTTGGGCGGTATACCGGGACTGTCATCGGCGGCAGTGCAAATCAAATGCCTGCCCTCAAAACGCTTATCAACCCAGATTTCCCCCGCTCGTTTGTCGTGGTGTTTTATCGCGTTGCTAATGAGATTGAGAAGGATTTGCCGCATTGGCGTGGCAAATGTCATGGCGACGGCGTCAGGCCCGCGATAAATGATCTTAAAATGCCGTTCGGGGTCTACAAGCGCGGCAGTTTCCGCAACAATCCTTTGGATCGAGACAGGTATGAAATTATCTGTCTCCTTCCCAACCCATGCATATTCCAGCAAGTCCTTGTGCAGCGGGTTCAACCGGAAGGTCCGTCGCAAAAGAGGCGACATATTTTGCTTTCCGTCCTCGGAAAAGCTGTTCTCCTCATCATCCAGCGTCCATTCCGCCAGATCTTGCACAGCGCGCAATGGCGACCTCAGATCATGGCGGCGGCATACGCGAATTTTTCCAGCTCCGCGTTTGAGCGTTGAAGCTCTTTGGCGTCCAGCTTGAAGACCTCCAGAGCGGTCGCCATTTTCGCAAGATGGTCGTCTCCGTTAACGCCAACCTTGTAGTCCGTTTGCGCATCCGCAATCGCCAGTACCGCGGTCGTAGGGCGCGCCATGCGCTTGTTCATCTGGCCTTCGACAATCGACACCATAGCCCAGACAATCGCCCCGAACGACGCCAAACTCCCAACCTTTTTTGCCTAAAATTATCATTAAAGATATGTCGCTGGGCTTAAGGGCGAATTAATACTGCTGGTCGATTGTGCCCTCAGGATTTCTTTGAGGATTTGCAGAATGACCATTCGGAATGAGTACGGCGCCGGGATGTCCCGGCGCGCGGTGATGTTGGGCCTTTCCGCTGCGGCGTCGACCTATACGGTCCCGTCATTTGCAGCCACAGGGGGCACATCGGCACTACATGAAATCGTCGCGGAGAAGGTCCGCAAATTGGCCGGCGGACAAGATATCGTCTTGCGGCTTTTGTTGCCAAACGGATCACGCGGCAATGTCGATCCGGTCATTGCGGAGTTTCAGAGCAGGACCGGTGTTGACGTTAAGACCATCGAAACACCCGTAGACGAGATCAATACAGAGTTGTCTTTGGACGCGATGAGTAAGTCGCAAAAATACGACGTGGCGCTGCCCGCCACCTTTGGCCTGCCAGATCTCGTCGCCGCCAAAGCGCTGTTTCCGATCACAGACTTTGCAACAGCGCATGAACCCGCCGGGTTCCGGGACGACATTCTGTTTGGCGTCGGTGACCGTTTTGACGATGAACTTTATGGCTTTCAAACCGACGGAGACGCCTACACCATGTTCTACAACAAGGGCATGATCGAAGACCCCAGCGAAAAAGCCCGCTTTGCAGACACTTACGGATACGCGTTGGAAATCCCGAAAACCTGGCAACAGCTCGACCAGCATTTGGCCTTTTTCAATCGGCCAGATGACGGTCAATGGGGCGGCTTGCTGTTCCGGACGCCGGGCTATATCGGCTGGGAATGGTGGTCGCGCTTCCACGCAAAAGGCTATTGGCCCTTCTCCCCGGAGATGGAGCCACAAATCGCCTCCGACGCAGGTGTTGAAGCGCTGGAAGAGCTGATCAGCGCAACCCAGAACCTGTTGCCGGAGGCGTCGTATTTAGGGCTGTTCGACAATTGGGAACGCTATAGCCGCGGGGATATCTACTGCAACATTGGCTGGGGCGGCACGCAGAAATTCCTCAACTCCAAAAGCTCTGCGATGCGGGGCAATATGGTCTATGGCCCGACGCCCGGCGGCATGATCGATGATACGTTATTGGTCACTCCATACTTCAACTGGGGCTGGAATTACGTCGTCACCAGCAATTCCGCCCATCCGGAAATCGGCTACCTCTTTGCGCTCTTTGCCTCCTCACCGGACATGTCCACGATCGCGGTGCGCCAAACTGATGGGTTTTTTGACCCCTTCCGCCCCGAGCACTACGAAGACAAAGGGATCAAAGCCGCCTATACGCCGGAGTTTCTGGCCGTCCACCGGACGAGCTTGGAAAACGCGATCCCAGATCTCTATCTGGAGACGCAAGGCGAGTATTTCCGGATGCTAAACGAGTCGCTCACCCGCAGCCTGAACGGCGAAATCGAACCGCGCAAAGCGCTGGAGCGTGTCGCGCGACGCTGGCGGCTGATTACCAAAAGCGCGGGGCTTGACGTACAGCAGAAGCGCTGGATGCAACTCAGAGCAAAATACCCCGAACATATTCGTCAAAGACTTCGCGATATCAGCTAAAAGATTGAGCCGGATTTTAACGTGGGTTCAAATTATCGACGAGGGACCATTGAACATACACAGCGAAAATCATCTGGGCAGCAGTGGCGCAACGGTCCTTCACAAGCGTCCGTTTCCAGAGATTTCGAAGGTTTCGTCTACCTCCTCAGCCATGATGTCCGAAATTCAGTGCGTGCGTTGGTGGAACTGCCGCAATGGATTCACGATGACTTGACAGCAGACGGCTACAAGATCGACGGTCCACTCGCCGAACATTTCGACCTGATGGAAACCCATACCCGCCGTCTGGATCGGATGCTGATCGACCTGTTGTTTTACTCCCGCGTTGGCAGAAAACAGTCCGTCCGTTCCATTGATCTGGAAGACACGTTGAACCTGGTGATTGATCAGCTGTCGCTCCCGAAGGATTTTGAAATCACCTTTGATTTGAAACGCCAAAACTTCACCCGTGGCGAACAGGATATCTTTATGCTTTTCTCTGCGCTTCTGTCGAAAGCCGTTAAGCATCACTGTGAGGGTCCAGGAAAAATTTGTGTGTCTTCCTATCAAGATCAAAAAGAATGCGTTATTTCTGTCGAAGATGATGGACCGGGAATACCTGAAAAGTATCACGACCGTGTCTTCGAGACGATGACGACGCTCAGACCACGCGATGATGTTGAAGGCAGCGGTATGGGCCTCGCGATCGCACGAAAAGCCATTGAGTTTTATGGCGGCCGTCTTGCCTGGATCAAGCCGACTAACGGCTATAACACCGCGTTGGAGATGCGGTTCTCAATAGTCTGAAACGCCCTCAACTGAC
The DNA here is from genome assembly GCA_964352105.1 of uncultured Rhodobacterales bacterium. Classification (GTDB taxonomy): domain Bacteria; phylum Pseudomonadota; class Alphaproteobacteria; order Rhodobacterales; family Rhodobacteraceae; genus Litoreibacter. The sequence goes on from CAYGQQ010000039.1 coordinate 15,009, forward strand.
CTCTTGACGTGTCAAAGTTCTTAAGCCCACACAGCTACGTCTACACAGAACGTAATTGCACGGAAGATGGTAAGATCATTTCGCCACAGATCCTGTGGATGCCCGGGGCTTTTCTGATGTCACTCAAGTGATCATCAATCTAAACAAGTCTAACAGAAAAACCCGCATGACCACGGTCCATGTCTGCGGGCTGGACGGAAGTCGCGGTGCCGCCAGTTGGGTGCAGGCATTCGACAAATTGGCCGCGGTCTTGGCGGCCACCTAACTGGTTTCAGACAAACAAACTGACCTTCCGACATTGTTGTCGGCTGGACCGAAGGGTGTTAGCGTTTTGCTATTCCTTTCCTGTATTCGGCAGGCGATTTGGTCTCAGTCAGGACTGATCGGTATCCTTGACGCGGTCGCTTAAAAGTTAGTTTGCCTCACATTCTGGAGTTTTGATGTTCCAATCACTAAAAATTGCGCTGCTGAGCCTCTCAATTGCATTTCCCGCCACTGCACAAGATCAGGTGAAACTCGTCAAACTCGCCGTGGTTTCCACAAGTCAGCCAGAGATCACCCGCCAGTTTTTCGGGCATGTCGCCGCCAAGGAAACGGTTGACCTGGCCTTTCAAGTCGGCGGACAGGTTGTTGAAATCCCGATTGTCGAAGGGGAGCCAGTACCAAAGGGTGCCGTGATCGCTCAGCTTGATCTTGAACCTTTTGAAATTGCGCTGGATCAGGCGCTTGTTCAAAAAGACCAAGCTGACCGAACACTGGAGCGCCTGCAGAAATTGCAAGGCAATGCTGTCAGTCAGGTCACTGTGGACGACGCTGAAACCCAAGCGAAACTCGCAGACATTTCAGTTCGCAACGCGGAGCGGTCCTTGGACGACGCAAAACTGATGGCCCCGTTTGACGCATTGGTTGCAGCGCGCAATATCGCGAAATATTCAACCATTTCGGCGGGCACCCCCGTCGCGCGCCTTCACGACATGTCGGAATTACGAGTTGAGATCGACGTTCCCGAGATCTTATTTCAACGCGCCGGACGCGATCCTGACGTTGATCTTTGGGCAAAGTTTCCATCCAGCACCGAACGGTTCGAATTGCAGACCCGTGAATTTAATGCAGAAACCTCCCAGGTGGGGCAAACCTTTCGCATCACCTTAGGAATGCAACCTCCTGAAAATATTGTTGTTTTACCCGGTTCATCGGTCACCGTTTTCGCGACACTTTACGGCGGCCAGGCGTCGCTGCGGATCCCTAATTCCGCTGTCATTACACGCAATGATGGCACGCCGATGGTAATGGTTTTTGACCCTAGCTCGGACGTTGAGGGAACCGTGAAGGCCGTCGACGTGACGATTGAGCCAAGCGCAAACGGATTGGTTAACGTGACAAGTGGCCTTGAGGCGGGACAGGAAGTGGTTGCGAGCGGCGCAAACCTGCTTGCAGATGGCGAGCGGGTGATGCGTTTCACCGGCTTTTCGAACTAGGCACGTCAGATGAATATCGCCCGCCTTTCGATTGACCGCCCGATCCTGACTTGGATCGTCATTCTTGGCTGCCTTCTGGGAGGAATTTGGGGATTTTTCTCGCTGGGCCGACTGGAAGACCCTGCCTTTACGATCAAGACCGCCGTTGTCGTCACCGAATATCCGGGCGCAAATGCACAACAGGTCGCGCGCGAAGTCTCCGAGCCGATAGAATCCGAAATTCAGAAAATGTCGGAGGTGAAAGAGGTCCGTTCTATGAACCAGCCGGGCCTGTCGTGGATCACGGTCGACATGAAGGACCAGTTTGACGGCACGGAGTTGCCGCAGATCTGGACCAAACTGCGCAACCGCGTGAGCAGCGCACGCCTGCCCAGCGGCGCGGAACCTCCCTTCGTCAATGACGGATTTGGCGATGTTTTCGGGATCTATTATGCAGTAACAGCACCGGGGTTTTCGGATGCCGAGATTTATGCGCTTTCAACGTTTCTCAGACGCGAACTTCTGACCGTTCCAGGCGTCGCCGACGTCAACCTGTCAGGCGTGCCGAACGAGGTCATTTATGTGCAACCCGATTTGGTGATCAGCACAAACCAGAACGTCCCGCCGGCAGCAATTCAAAATGCAATTGCAACCGCAAATTCGGTCACGGATGGCGGGTCCTTGCAATCAAGTGAGGGGCGGACGTTGATCCAAGGGCCCGATGGCAATGACAGCGTCAGCGAAATCGCGGGGCTCACAGTTGGGGTCGGCGGAGAGGTCTTGAACCTGTTCGATTTCGCTAATGTGTTTCGCGCGCGGGAACAAAATCCGGAGCTGATGATCCGCCACAACGGCGCAGAGGCCTTCACATTGGGCATCGCAGGCCAGTCCTCCGAAAACATTGTCGATGTTGGTCACCGGGCCGATGCCAAACTGGCTGAATTGGCCCCACAAATTCCACTGGGTGTGGAGCTTCAGCCAATCTATCAGCAACACCTTGTCGTCGAGAAAGCCTCCAACGATTTTCTGGTAAATCTCGCCATGTCCGTCGGGATCGTTGTGATTGTACTGGCGCTTTTTATGGGGTGGCGCGCAGCTGTTGTTGTTGGCTCTACCCTGCTGTTGACCGTCGTTGGCACCCTTCTGTTCATGGCGTTTTTCTCCATCGAGATGGAGCGTATCTCGCTTGGCGCACTAATCATTGCTATGGGAATGCTTGTCGACAATGCGATTGTCGTCGCCGAAGGCATGCAGATCGCAATGCGCCGTGGCAGAAACTCTCGTGATGCTGCGGAAGACGCCGCAAGCAAGACACAGATCCCGCTCCTTGGAGCCACAGTGATCGGCATCATGGCATTCGCCGGGATCGGGCTGAGCCCCGATGCAACCGGAGAGTTTCTGTTCTCCCTTTTCGCCGTTATCGGCATTTCGCTGATGCTGTCATGGCTGCTCGCCCTGACCGTCACACCGCTTTTGGGGCATTACTTTTTCAAACAGGGCACAGGCGGCGAAGCGGATGCTTATGGCGGACCTTTGTTTCGCATTTACGGTGCTGTCTTGCGCGTCTGCCTGCGGCTTTGGTGGCTTGTCGCGACCGCATTGCTGGCTGTGACTGTAGTTTGCTTCCTGCTCTTTGGGCAGATCAAGCAGCAGTTTTTCCCCGATAGCAACACCCCCTTGTTTTTCGTCCACTACAAGCTGGCTCAAGGGGCCTCGATCCATGAGACGTCAGCGGATCTGAAAGTTCTGGAGCGCTGGTTGGCAGAACAACCAGACGTCGTTTCGTCCACCGCATTTGCAGGCCAAGGGGCTGCGCGCTTCATGCTGACCTATCAGGCGGAAGACCCCAACCCAAGCTATGGCCATATCATCGTGCGCACTGAGACAATCGACGAGATCGCACCACTGATTTCCGAGATGGAGGCCTTTGCCTCCACGAAACTGCCGCAGGGCGAGTTCCGCGCGAAACGTCTGGCCTTTGGTCCGGGCGGCGGTGATCCAATCCAGGCACGCTTCTCTGGCCCTGATCCGGAGGTTTTGCGGGACCTGGCGACGGAAGCGACAGCGCGTCTGCTTGCAGCTTCCGCCGACATTATTGCCCCGCGGGTTGACTGGCGCGAGATGGAGCAAATCCTCAGACCCATCTACGCCACGGAGCGCGCGCAAGAGGCCGGGATCACCCGCGACGACATCACAAATGTTTTGCGTTTCGCGACCGTTGGCATAAACGCAGGCGTCTACCGCGAAGGGGAGCGCCAGATCCCGATCGTGCTGCGCGCCAACCCTGCCGAAGGTCTTTCACTGACAGATCACGTTGTCTACTCCGACAGTGGGCAAAGCTTTGTGCCCTTCGAGCAGGTCACAGACGGGCTGACATTCGAGTCCCAAAACACTCTGATCATGCGCCGTGATCGCGTCTTTACCGTAACGGTCGGGGCCGATGTGACGAAGGGACTGACGGCGGCACAAGTACAAGCTCAGGTCCAATCCTCCATTGAAGATATGCCCCTGCCCGCCGGCTATAAAATGGAATGGGGTGGGGAGTATGAAAGCGCTGGCGATGCGCAAGCCAGTCTGGCCCGCCAATTGCCGATGAGCATCATCATCATGGTTCTGATCTCGGTGCTGCTGTTTAACGCGCTGCGACAACCACTGATCATCTGGCTGTTGGTGCCAATGTCAGTCAATGGGGTCAGCCTCGCCTTGCTCGGCACCGGCCTGCCCTTCACCTTTACGGCGCTACTTGGCTTGTTGTCGCTGTCGGGCATGTTGATCAAAAACGGCATCGTTCTTGTCGAAGAGATCGACATCGTCAGGGGTGAGGACCCAGACAGATCGTTGCAAGACGCTATTATCAGCGCGTCCACCTCCAGACTGCGCCCGGTCATTCTAGCGGCTGCGACAACCATCCTTGGTATGACGCCACTGATCTGGGACGCCTTCTTCCAGTCGATGGCGATCACCATCATGGGCGGATTGGCCTTCGCCTCGATCCTGACGCTGATCGCGGCCCCGGCGTTCTACTACGCGATGTTCAAACGCGGCGAAAATCGCCAGATCGCGCAGGCTATTTGAGCCCGTTCACGTTTAGAAACACAGAATAGAGCGAGGTTGTGCCACAGATAAACAAGCGGTTCAGCTTCGGACCTCCAAAGCACACATTTGCCACCATCTCCGGCACCATGATCTTGCCGATCAAAGTGCCATCCGGGGCCAGGCAATGCACGCCATCCGCCGCCGATGTCCAAATTCGGCCGTCACGATCCAGCCGGAAACCGTCGTACAACCCGTTGCTACAAGTGCTGAGAACTTCGCCCCCAGACAGTCTACCGTCCGTTGCCACTTGGTGGACGCGGATATGGGCCGGGCCGCCCTGCATATGCGAGCCCCCGGTATCGGCGATATAAAGCAAGCTCTCATCGGCGGAAAACGCCAGCCCGTTCGGCTTGACGTAATCATCGGCCATCTTGTCGACTTGGCCGGTCTCCGGATCGATCCGGTAGACATGACAGGCTCCGATCTCGCTTTCCGCGCGGGCCCCTTCATAATCCATCATGATGCCGTAGGACGGGTCGGTAAACCAGATCGAGCCATCGGATTTAACAACCACGTCATTGGGGGAGTTCAGCCGCTTGCCGTCATAGCAATCTGCAAGCACGGTGATGGAGCCATCATGTTCTGTTCGGGTAACCCGGCGCGACAGATGTTCACAAGACACCAGCCTGCCTTGGCCGTCCACAGTATTGCCGTTGGAGTTATTGGCAGGCTCGCGAAACACAGATACTGACCCATCGGTGTCGTCCCAGCGCAGCATGCGATTGTTGGGAATATCGGACCAAACAAGGTAGCGCCCGGCAGCAAACCACGCTGGCCCCTCTGACCACCGCGCCCCCGTCCAAAGACGTTCCACCAGCGCATGGCCTATCAGACATTCCTCAAACGCTGGGTCGATAACGTCGAACCCTGTCCCCTCGATCACTCCGTACATACGTGCCTTCCTCCAAATTTCCGCGCAGCTTAACATAGAAACGGAGGCTGTAACGCCCCCGTTTCATGCTTACTTTTGTCATCACTGTAGGGCGTTACTTGCCCCAGATCGCCGCATAAGCTTCGCGGTACGGGCTGTCTGGGTCGAACGCATTGCTGTCGCCCAGTTTGGCAAGCCCTTCCTGGGTCACCAAGGCAGGGGCCGTGATGTAGCCCGAACATGCCTCGCCCTGGATTGCGCGGTTCAGTTCATCCACCAACTGCCAGCCTTGCAAGTTCAAAGGCTCCGCCACAGTGATCGCCTGATACTGAGCGCTGCGAATACGTTGGAACGCCGCTTCCGATCCATCGCCAGCAGAGCCAGCTTTCGGCGCGCCATCACCCGAGATACCCGCCGCAGCAAGTGCCGGCCCCATGAAGTCGAAATACAGATCATTGATCGCCAGCGCATGGGTCCAGCTCGCACCGTATTTCTGAAGCAGGCTCGTCGTCAGGGGTCCCATCCGTGTGGAGGTGTCAGCAATTGGCGTGTCGACATATTCCAGAACGGTGCCGCCCATCGCCTCGATGGTTTCCTTGATCCGGTCGGCCTTGTCGATCGCGATCTGATAGGTGGAGTCGGTGAAGATCACCGCACCTACGCCCTCGCCCGCATCCTTAATGGCCCACTCTGCCGCCACTTCAGAGACGGTCATCGCATCGGTGGAGACATTGGCGAAGATGCCACCCGGCGCATCACAGCCAATCGTCGGACCAGAGTGCCAAGACACCATCGGGATACCCGCTGCGGCCACACCTTCAAGCGCCGCTTGCTGTTCAACCGCGTCAAAGCCGTTGATGATCAGCCCGTCAGGCTGCAACGCCATTGCCTGACCAATCGCACCTGTACGACCCTGGATCGAGCCCGCACCGTCCAGGACCCGGACCTCCCAACCGATCTTCTCGGCGGCCTCTTCCACACCGTTTGTGACACCCAGAATGCCGCCGTTTTTCAGATCGGCTGCAAGCACGACAATCGTCTTGCCTTCTGCGGCTTTCGGACCAGATGTCGGTCCGTCAAAGGGTGTCTCTGCGAGTGCGGGCAAACTTACACCTGCAATCATCGTTGTTGTCAGTAGGGTTTTCAGAAATGTTCGTTTCAGCATGGTTTCCTCCCAGAAAGCTGAGGTTGAGTTATTTCTTCGCAGCACCTTTGCGGCGCTGTGCGTAGCCTGCAATACCGATCGCGATCAGCAGCGTGACGCCGTTAAACATGGGCTCGACCCAGAACGAGCCGCCGAATTGCTGGATACCCGAAATGCCGACCGCAAGGATTGCAACGCCCACAATCGTGCCCCAAACATTGACCCGTCCCGGCTTAATTGTCGTGGACCCAAGGAACGCCCCAACAAGCGCGGGCAGCAGGAATTCCAGTCCCACCGAGGCCTGTCCGATCCGCAATTTCGACGCAAGGATAACACCAGCAAGCGCGGTCATCGTGCCAGACGCGATAAACGCTCCGATAACATATTTGCGGGTCGGAATACCGTTGAGCTGCGCTGCGCGCTGGTTGGCCCCAATCGCATAAAGGTAGCGCCCGACAGGCGTGTATTCGAGGATGATCCACATCACGATGGTGATCGCCAGCAGGTAAAATCCGGTAATTGGCAGGCCAAAAATGAACGTATTGTTCAAAGCGTAAAACCCGTCCGGCAAGACGCCGACCAATTGTCTGCCGCCGGTATGCCAAAGCGCCAAAGCATATAGCACGGTCCCTGTGCCTAGCGTGGCGATGAAGCTGTCGATTTTGGCAACTTCAACCAACATCCCATTGAGAAATCCCGTAAATGCGCCAAGCACCAAGACCACCGCAACAGCCATCGGCCAAGGCAGACCAAAGAGCGTTTGCAAGCTGATCGCAAGAATGTGCCACAAGACTATCCCGTAGCCCACGGTCAGGTCGATCCGGCCTGCTGCCATCGGGATCATCGCGCCCAACGACAGCAAGGCGATGATCGCTTTGTCCGAGATGATCGCGCGCAGGTTCAGCATTGTCGGGAACGTATTGGGCAGCAAAACCGAGAACAAAATGATCAGGAAAACTGTCAGAATGACCAGGCCATAGACCGGCAAGAAACGAAGTATTCTGCGGCCACGGCTTTGACCTTTCAACTCGGCCCGTGTCGGCTCAAGTGCGCTGCTTTCAAGCGATTGCATTCGTCGTTTCCTTTTCTTCGGCGATATTTCCGGCAGAGGCGGACTGGATCAGGTTCTCTGTGGTCAGGCGACTGCCGCTCAACTCATCAACAATCACGCCTTGGCTGAACACGATCGCACGATGGCAGATCGTGGCGATCTCTTCAAAGTCGGTCGAGACCACGAGAATACCGATACCATCGGCAAGTGCCGTGTTCAGCAAAGCATAAATTTCGGCCTTGGCCCCCACATCAACCCCCGCCGTTGGGTCCTCACAGATCAGCAGGTTGCGCTTCATCGCGAGCCAGCGTCCGATGACAACCTTTTGCTGATTGCCCCCAGATAAAGCCTCAATAGCGAGGGTTGGATCATTGGGTGACAGACCAAGTTCGTCGCCGATTTTTGCCGCTTGCCCCGCTTCCGTACCTGGCGTCAGAAGGCTCAGCAAACGCCGTCCAATGCCCGCGGGATTAAGAAATGTGTTCTCGCGGATCGTCAGGTTCATCGCCACGGATTCCTCTGTACGGTCCCGCGCCACCAATCCGATCCCCGAGGAGAGCGCTTTTTGCGGTGAAGACAGATCAGGCGTTTCCCCCAACAATGACACCTTCCCGCCATGGGGTGCCAGCCCGAACAAAGCGCGTGAGATCACCTCATGACCCGCGCCCCGGAGACCCACCAGCCCGACCATTTCCCCATGTCGCAGCTTGATCGACAGCGGGCCGATGTCGCCCACCGAAAACTGGTCCAGCGTCAGGATATCTGCGCCCGGCTGCTCTTGCGACTTCAAGGTCACCCGGGTCTTGCGACCAACAATCTTTTGGACCAATTCTTCTGGCGTTGTGTGATCGATGGATCGTACCCCGACCATTGCACCATCGCGCAGGACCGCAACACGATCCGCGATCCGGAAAATTTCGTCCAGGCGGTGGCTGACATAGATCATACCCACGCCCCGGTCGCGCAAAGGTCGCAAAGCCTCAAACAGGCGTTCCACTTCATCTGCTGGCAGGGACGCTGTAGGCTCATCCAATACCAGAAATTCGCTATCAACAGCTAATGCGCGCGCAATCGCCACAAGCGATTTTTCGGTCCGCGTCAGGTCTTCGACCCGTGTCGTGGGATCGAAATCACAATCGACCTTCGTTAGTGCCTTTGCTGCAAAATCTTCGACGTCGCGCCAACGGATCAAACCGCTTTTACGCGAATAACCAAGCGCCAGCGCAATGTTTTCCGCCACTGTCATCCATTCGATCAGCCCAAGGTCCTGGTGAATGAAGGCCACTTTCTGCCGCTCCCCGAAGCCCGCCGGGCGGTGCTGATAGGGTTGTCCGTCAATCCGAACATGGCCTGCATCGGGGCTATGAATACCCCCCAGAACCTTGATCAGCGTTGATTTGCCCGCGCCATTTTCGCCCAGAAGCGCCACGATCTCACCGCGCCCGACAGCCAGCGACACGTCCTTCAACGCATAGGTACCGCCGAAATGCTTATCGATCCCGTCAAAGAACAAGCCATTTTGCGCGTGCTCTGTCATTCACCCCCCTGTCGCTACGGAAATTCTCACCAGTGTTGAGTTACCTGTAACGTTGTGCCATCGTCGTCCCGAGAAGCTGAGTCTGTCAAGAGCTAAAGTTACCGGTAACGTAATTGAGCGGATATGTCGGAAAAAACAAGTAAAAGCAATAAGGTAAGTCTGGCCGAGGTTGCCAAGGCTGCCGGCGTTTCCAAGATGACTGCAAGCCGTGTGCTACGCAGCGAAGGTGGATATTCGGAGAAAACGCGCGAAAAGGTGATGGCCAAAATCGACCAGCTTGGCTATTTGCCGAACCGGTTGGCGACGGTGTTCGCGGGTGACCAGACCTCCACGTTTGTCGGTGTTTCGATCCCGGATCTGGGCAATGAAGTCTTTGCGCAAGTCCTCGAAGGCATCGACCAGAAACTGGGAAGTTTCGGCTACCAATCTGTTCTCGGCCTGACCCAACACACCCACGATCAGGAAGAAACCTGGATCCGAACGGTTCTGTCCTGGCAGCCCGCAGGCTTGATCCTGACAGGCCGGTCTCATTCCGCGCGGTCATTGGAGATGTTGCGCAATGCAGGCATTCCCGTTGTTGAGATTTGGGACCTGAACTCCAGCCCCTTGGATATGAGCGTCGGGATTAACCATTTTGACAGTGGTTTCGACATGGGCCGATACCTCGTGGGGTGCGGCTACCGGGAGTTTGGCTATGTCGGCACCTCCCACAATGCAGCAAACGCGGCGACAGCGCGGCTGGATGGCTTCACAAAAGCTGTGGAGGACGGCGGCGGAAAAGTACGTCGCCAATTGTGCCTGCACGACACCGCCAGCTTCTACCCCGGATATTATGGCACCGAACAATTGCTTGCCGGTGGTCAGCAGGCCGAATGTATCTTCTTCCAGAACGACTCCATGGCGTTTGGTGGCCTGCAATATTGCGCCCGCAAAGGCATCTCGGTGCCGGGCGATATGGGCATCGCAGGCTGGGGCGATTTGCCCGTGGCCTCCGTCTTGGGAACCCGCCTGACCTCCATGCGGGTGCCGCATCTGAAGATCGGTCAGAAGGCGGCTGAAATTCTGGTGGGGCGGCTGTCAGGCGAGCCCGTACAAACCGTGTATGACGCGGGTTTTCACCTGATCCCGGGCTCGACCGTGAAAAATACCGCCAGACTTTAGCTAAAAAACCTAGGCCAGACCGCGCGCCAGACAATCCACGAAAACCTCGGCCCGCCGGGTTATTCTGCGTGTGGACGGGAAAACCGCATAGAGGTTCAGTCCAGACCAGTCATGATCCGTCAGTACCTGCTGAAGTTTTCCATCTGCAATATGCTGATCAACGACAAACTCCGGCACAGCCATGAAGCCCAAGCCCGCGATTGCCATCTGCGCCAGAAAATCCCCGTTGCTTGCCCGCACCCGCTGCGGTGGGCTGACCGTGCCATTGGTCCCATCGGGGCGTTTGAACTTTAGCTGATCCTGCCCCCGTGCGTTTGCATAGCGCAGATATGGCAGCCTCGCTAATGCATCGGCCAAAGCGGGACGGCCATGCTGGTCCCAAAACGCAGGACTTGCGACAACGCGATACCCGACCGAGGTAATCTTGCGAACGATCAGCGACGAATCCACCAGATCACCGATACGGATACCAACATCAAAACCGTCCTGAACCAGATCGACCTGCCGATCTGAGAAATCCACGTAAAGGTCAATCTGCGGGTTATCGATCATGAACTGCGTGAAGACCGGCTCCATCTTCGACAGCCCGTAAGACAGGGGGGCCGCGACCCGAAGTGTGCCTGAAAGCTGCGCGCGCTCTTCCGTCACCGCGCTTTCGGCATCGTTTAATGCATCAAGCGCATGCTCGGCCCGGTCAAGAAATGCGATCCCCTCCTTCGTCAGGCTGGAACGCCGCGTCGTGCGCAAAATCAACTGCGCGCCGAGCCGCGCCTCCAGATCAGACAGTCTGCGACTGGCCGCCGATTTGGCAATCCCCAACTGATCCGCTGCCCGACTGATGGAGCCGCTGCGGGCAGTCGCTATGAACGTTTCAATCTCATCAAGTCGGGACATTGTTCTCCTAAATGCAAATATATTTTGCGATTATTTCATCTAGTTCTTCAAATCGCAAAGGTTATGTGTTGCTCAACACGCAAATAATGAGAGCTGACATGGCACAAACAGTTTTGAACATTCAATCAAGCGCCCGGCACGCGGGCTCTATCACACGTGATCTTTCGGCAGAGGTACTGCGTCAGTTGGACACTGAAACCGTGATCGAGCGGGACCTGACCAGCGCCCCGCCCTTGTTGACAGAGGACTGGCTGGCCGCCAATTTCACGCCGGAAGCAGATCGTACAGACGACCAGCGCCAAATCCTGGCCCTGTCTGACACCCTGGTCAATGAGATCAGCGCTGCAGATACAATCGTCATCGGCGCGCCTGTTTATAACTTTTCGACGCCAGCAGCCTTGAAAGCCTGGATCGACCAGATCTGCCGCGTCGGTTTGACCTTCAAGTACACGGAAAACGGCCCCGTTGGCCTGCTGGAGGGCAAACGCGCGATTATCC
>CAYGQQ010000040.1:0-13769 GCA_964352105.1 uncultured Rhodobacterales bacterium
AATTCACCGGCGGTCACGAGCAGACCATCGTTGCGGTCAACAATGGTGACATCGATGGCGGCGTGACTTGGGCTGACGCGCAAGGCAACTGGGAAGACGGCTACAATTCCGGCGCGCTGCGCAAGGCGGTTGATGCGGGTCTGGTTGACATGAACGACATGGTCCAGATCTGGAAATCCAACGTGATCCCAGAAGGCCCGATTGTGCTGCGCAAGGCACTTCCTGACGAAGTCCGCGCCAAAATGACAGCGCTGGTTGACGGCCTGCACGAGCGTGACGCGGATTGCGCCTATGGTGTGGCCGCTGGCGAAACCTTGGGCTTCCAGCCGGTGACGCATGAAACGTACCTCTCCATCGTTGAAGCACGCAAAGCCAAAATCGGCGGCTAATCGTATTTCATGAAGCGTCCGGTAGCCCTTTCGGGGCTGCCGGTATTTTTTGGTCAGGGGTCGGGGATGGCAGACATTTCTCTCAGCAGTGCGCCGCAAAGCGTTGACACAATCCAGTCGAGCTATATGGCGCAGGTGCAGCGGCGCAGGCTTTATGGTGGGCTGACGCTTCTGATCTTTGTTGTGCTTATGGTGTCGGGGTTCAATATTGCCGATGACCGAAATGCGGGCGGTTTCTGGGACGGGTTGCACCAGATCGGGGACTATCCTGCTGATGTCTTATCGGAGGCGTGGGAAAAACGCGCCGACTTGCCCGGTCTGATTGTCAAATACTTCCCCGCCTTGGTGGAAACAGTCAATATCGCTGCCGTGTCGACCCTGATCGGGGCAATAGGCGGGTTATTTCTGTCGCTGCTTGGCACGCGCGGATTGGCCAGATGGCCACGCCTGATCCCGCTTTTTCGCCGGATCTCAGACATTATGCGCGCGGTGCCTGAGATCGTCATCGCGCTGGTTTTGATCTTCGTTTTGGGCGGTGGGCCGGTGCCCGCGATGATCGCCATTGCGATCCATACGGCTGGCGCTTTGGGCAAGATGTTCTCCGAGGTGGCTGAGAATGCGGACCTGAAGCCGGTCGAAGGTCTGGCCTCGACGGGCGCGTCATGGTCGCAACAGATGCTGCTTGGCGTGTTGCCGCAGGTCGCGCCTAACTATGTCAGTTACGCGCTATTGCGCTTTGAGATCAACATTCGCGCCTCGGCCATTTTGGGTTTCGTTGGTGCGGGCGGATTGGGTTACGAGCTGCGCAACGCGATGGCATGGGGCCCCGGTCGTTTTGATGAGGCGGGCGCGATCTTCATATTGCTGTTTGGAACCATTGTTTTCTTCGATCAGGTCTCCAGCCGCTACCGCAACCGTCTCACCGAAGGGCAGGGCCAATGAGCGATCTGACAGCCACCAAGCTTGAGGCTGAAACCCTCTTTCAGCGAAAACGCCTGATGGGCTTTGCCATTCCCGCGGTCATCGCGGTCTACCTCGTCTATATCTTTTTCGCGTTTGATCTGCCGGGGCTCGCGCAGCGGGCAAATCTTGATAACGCAGTGACGCTGGCGTCTGACAGCTGGTCCCACAAGGTGCATGTCACACGCGATAATCGCACGGGCGAGATCAGCTATTCCGTCGAAGGGGAGCGCAAGGGCGCCTATCCCGAAGGCGCGCGGCCTGATTGGGTCAGCGGCGACGAGGTTCTGACAATTGATCTAGGCGGCGATCACATCGTGCGCTACCTGCCGGACAACCGCACGGAGATCGAGATTCCCGGATTTCAGAAGATCGAGGTGCAGGCCCAAGGGCGCAGCCTGACAACAAACTTGCCTGACGACGTACCGGACTGGATATCGGCCTCCAACCGTCGCATCGGTATAACCACGCCAGAAGGGCGGATCACCTTGACGGGTGCGCGCACCGAGGTGTTCAACTACTTCGCCGGTTGGGAGCTGTTCTGGTTCACGCTCGATAGTCCCTATCATGGGCATGGGGTAGCAACGTTGCTGTTCGGTGAGCGGTTGGACCCCACACGCAGCAATTTTGCCGGTGCTGTCTCCGACTGGTGGAACAACGCGATGTGGCGTCACAAAGACGTCGCCTGGGCGATCGGTGAAACGATCCTGATGGCGTTTCTGGGCACGATGGGGGCCGCGATGATCGCGTTGCCACTGGCGTTTCTGGCGGCCAAGCGGTTCTCTCCGGTGCTGCTATTGCGGGCGGCGACGCGCAGGCTCTTTGACTTTGTGCGCGGCGTGGATGCGTTGATCTGGACGGTTGTGCTGGCGCGCGCCTTTGGGCCAGGGCCTATGACTGGCGCTCTGGCCATTCTGATCACGGATACGGGCACCTTCGGCAAGACGTTCTCCGAGGCGTTGGAAAATGTGGATGACAAGCAGATCGAGGGCATTACCTCGACCGGGGCCAAGCGGCTACAGCGCTACCGTTTTGGGGTCATCCCGCAAGTGGTGCCGGTGCTGTTATCGCAAGTGCTGTATTTTCTGGAATCCAACACCAGATCGGCGACGATCATCGGCGCAATCACCGGGGGTGGCATCGGCTTGATGTTGACTCAGGCAATCCAGACCCAGAAGGATTGGGAAGAGGTCGCTTATTATATCGTGCTGATCGTGGCCATGGTGATGTTCATGGATTGGTTCTCGGGTTGGCTGCGCGGCAAACTGATCGGGCGCAAGGAATGATGGCGCGGCTATCGGCGGAGGCACCATTCGTGCATCCCGATTGCGAGATCAGTGACAGCAGTTTCGGGGCCTATGTCGAGATTGGCAAGGGCAGCCGCGTGGCCAATACCACCTTTGGGGACTACAGCTATTGCGACCGGTTTGCTGACATCGCCAATGCGCAGATCGGCAAGTTTGCCAATATCGCCGCGTTCAGCAGGATCGGCGCCACGGATCACCCGCTGCACACTGCCGCCTGCCACCATTTCCTTTATCGCTCGGATGATTATTGGGAGGATGCGGACCGCGACGTCGAGTTCTTTGCTCATCGTAAATCCCGCACTGCCTATATCGGCCATGACACCTGGATCGGGGCCGGGGCGATGATCAAGCCGGAGGTCACTTTGGGCCACGGCGCGGTTATCGCGGCGGGTGCTGTGGTGACCAAGGATGTGGAGCCCTATACGATTGTCGCGGGCACGCCCGCGCGGGTTCTGCGCCTGCGCCAACCTCGTGATATCGCAGAGCGGATGATTGCGCTTGCGTGGTGGGACTGGCCCCATGATGCTTTACGTGCGGCTTTGAGCGATTTTCGCGCGCTGGAGGCGGCCGCATTTCTTGAAAAATACGAGCGCTAGGCGTCCAAAGTTAGTGTCACCCGGTCGCCTGCAAACCATGTGCGGCCATATTCAACAGGCACGCCTGAGATATCCACATTGACGCCCGAGGACCTTAGAAGGGGGTCGCCCTCGGCTAAACGCAATTGCAAGGCTTGGGTCGCGGTTGCGCGTACGGCTGTTAGCCGGGTCGAGGCGCGGATATAGTCGCCGACACCTTGCGCATTCAAGGCTTGTGTCACGCTGCTGGTGTCTTGCAGCGCTGTGGCGATTTCCGGCAGGCGCGCCAGCGGAAACAGGCTTTCGAAGACAGCAATGGGTTGGGCGTCGGCAAGGGATAATCCGTGATAGGCGCAGATCCGGTCGCCCGTTGCGATTTGCAGAGCAAGTGCCTCGCCAGCTGTCGCGGCGCGGTCTTCAAGATGCAGCACGCGTTTTTGCGGCGTTCGGCCTGCCGCGACAAGGTTTTCGTGGAATCTGACGCGTTTGCCGATGGCGTAGTCCGTTGGCGTCGCTGCAACAAAGGCCCCGGCACCGCGCCTTGTGCGGATCAGGCCTTCCTCCACCAGAGCGGAGATCCCGTGGCGCACGGTGTGGCGGTTCACGCCGAAACGTTCTGCCAGAAGGGCCTCGGTCGGAAGCTTGTCACCAGGGTGATAGCGCCCTTCCGCCAAATCGCTGCGCAGAGCATCGGCAATGGCCTTCCAGATCGGTGTTTTGGCGGATCCGTTACGCAAAGTTTACAAAACTCCTCTGTCTTCTTGGCCGGAATATGGTAAGATATGTATAGTTGTATAGTATATGGAAAAGTTGTCGAGATGAAAGACACTTTCGAAGATCACCCGCCGCGCAAAACGTGGATGGCGGTGCTGGCCAAGGCTCCGGAAGGTCAGATTTCTGCCTTGCTGGACGCCACAATGCCGCGCCCGGATTTTACCTGGCTGCGCGCGCCAGAGATCGGCAGTACGATGGTGCGCGGTCGGGCCGGGGCCACAGGTGCGCCGTTCAACCTGGGCGAGATGACCGTAACGCGATGTGCGTTGATCCTTGCGAGCGGGGAGGTCGGTCACGCCTACATTCAAGGCCGCCGCAAGTCTTGCGCAGAAGCCGCTGCGTTGATGGATGCGTTGATGCAGACAGGGGCGGCTGAGCGGCTACGCGCGCTGGTTCTGGACCCACTTGAGGCGGCGCAAGTCGCCGCAAAGTCTGCGCGTGCAGCGAAAGCGGCTGCCACGAAGGTTGAGTTTTTCACTATGGTCAGAGGAGAGGATTGATGCAGGCGGAAACTCTTTCTGGCGGCTTTGCCGACCCCGCAGTCCAATCGGCCCACGCCTTTCGCAGCGTGATGGGGGCGATGGCCCGCCCGGGGACTTTGCACGACATCGCAGGGGCGGAACCGCCCGCGCCGTTGTCCAAAGCGGCCGGGGCCGTTTTGCTGACGTTATGCGACGCCGAGACGCCGGTTTACCTTGCAGGCGCGGCTGATTGCGAGGCTGTGCGCACATGGTTGGCGTTTCATACCGGTGCGCCCGTTGTGGGGCCATCGCACGCAATGTTCGCGCTTGGCACGTGGGAGGCGTTGATGCCTTTGTCGTCCTATCCGATCGGCACCTCTGAATACCCCGACAGGTCCGCCACATTGATCGTGGACTGTCCGGAGCTTACGGCCTCGGGTGCAGCGTTGACAGGCCCGGGGATCGAGACGAGCGCTGCCCTGTCCTTGCCAGACACTGCGGCGTTTCAGGCCAATAGCGCGCTTTTTCCGTTGGGGCTCGACTTCATTTTTACCAGCGGCAGCCAAGTGGCGGCATTGCCCAGAACAACGGTGGTGTCCTGATGTATGTGGCAGTAAAGGGCGGTGAGCGGGCAATTGAAAACGCCCATGCCTGGTTGGCAGAAGAGCGTCGGGGCGACACCGGCGTCGCAGAATTAAGCGTCTCACAAATCCGCGAACAGCTGAGCCTTGCGGTTAACCGGGTGATGGCGGAGGGCTCTCTGTACGACCCTGACCTCGCGGCTTTGGCGATAAAGCAAGCGCGCGGCGATCTGATTGAGGCAATCTTTCTCATCCGTGCCTACCGCACGACGCTGCCGCGCTTTGGCGCGTCCGAGCCTGTCGATACCGGGGTGATGGAGTGCGACCGGCGTATCTCGGCCACCTTCAAGGATTTGCCGGGCGGGCAGGTGTTGGGGCCGACATTTGACTACACGCATCGCTTGCTGGATTTCAAACTGGCAGCGGATGGAGTGGTGCCGGAAGCACCAACCCGTAAGGCTACACCGCGCAATGTGCCCCATGTGACTGACTTTCTGAACCGTGAAGGCCTGATCGAGGAGGCTCCACATGATGATACGCCGCCGCCTGATCTGACGCGCGAACCTTTGGAGATGCCTGCCGAGCGCGCATTGCGCCTGCAAGCGCTGACCCGCGCGGATGAGGGGTTCACCCTTGGTCTGGCCTATTCCACGCAGCGCGGATACGCGCGCAACCACGCCTTTGTGGGCGAGTTGCGGATCGGGTCCGTCCCGGTCGAGATGGAAATCCCAGAGCTGGGCTTTGCCGTTGAGATTGGCGATGTAGTGTTGACCGAATGCGAGACCGTAAACCAGTTCAAAGGCTCCAAAACCGAGCCGCCGCAGTTCACGCGCGGTTACGGTCTGGTCTTCGGCCAGACAGAGCGCAAAGCGATTTCCATGGCGCTTGTTGATCGTGCGTTGCGGTGGGAAGAATTGGGAGAAGACTTCGTCGGCGCTCCCGCCCAAGACGCGGAGTTCGTTCTATATCATGCCGATAATATTCAGGCGACGGGCTTTCTCGAACATATCAAACTGCCACATTACGTCGATTTCCAATCCGAACTGGAGCTGGTCCGCAAGCTGCGGCGCGAGGCCGGGGCAAGCCAAGTGCAGGAGGCTGCGGAATGAGATCAGTTGTCACTGAAATTGCGATCTTCGGCGTCCCAAGCGATGCGCGGGTCGATTATGCTGCGTCCTTGCGAGCCGTTGATTTCGGTCCAGACAAATTCGGTCCCTGTCTTGCGAACGCTGCGGTAGCGTCGCAGTTTGCGCAGGCTGTCCCAGATGAACAACACCCCAACCAGCGGCGAGATCGTGAAAATCAGCTTGAACAAAATGGATTCGCCGTCGAAATCGCCTCGCACAAAAGCAAACACGACACCGGTAGTCATCAAAACTGTCCAGATCAGACTGAAGCCAAGCGTCTTCATGATGCTTCCTGCACTATTTCGCCGGAAGGATTATTGCCAATGAACGAGGCACTTTTATGACAGACCAAGCCTACAATTTCGCCTATCTCGATGAGCAGACCAAGCGGATGATCAGGCGGGCGATCCTGAAAGGGTTGGCGATCCCGGGCTATCAGGTGCCGTTCGCCTCCCGAGAGATGCCGATGCCTTATGGCTGGGGCACGGGAGGGGTGCAGGTTTCGGCCGCCGTGCTGACGCCTGAGGATAGGTTCAAGGTCATTGATCAAGGGGCCGATGACACGACCAATGCAGTCTCCATCCGGACGTTTTTTGAGCGGACCGCCGGGGTTGAGACAACGACCGCGACCAGCGAAGCAAGCGTGATCCAGACCCGCCACCGGATCCCCGAAGAGGCGCTGCGCGAAGGGCAGATCCTTGTCTATCAGGTGCCGATCCCGGAGCCGTTGCGGTTTCTGGAGCCGCGCGAAAGCGAGACACGCAAGATGCACGCGCTTGAGGAATACGGGCTGATGCATGTGAAGCTTTACGAAGATATCAGCCGTCACGGGCATATCGCGACCTCCTATGCCTATCCGGTGAAGGTGGAAGCACGTTACGTGATGGACCCGTCTCCGATCCCGAAATTTGATAACCCCAAGCTTGGTGGGATGGCGGCGATCCAGCTTTTTGGGGCCGGGCGGGAGCAGCGGATTTATGCGTTGCCGCCCTACACCCAAGCGGTCAGCCTTGATTTTGAAGATCATCCGTTTGAGGCCACGAAAGCCGATTACCCTTGCGGCTTGTGCGGCGCGGAGAACAGCTATCTTGATGAGGTGATCATCGATGACGCAGGCGGGCGGATGTTTGTCTGCTCGGACACGGATTTTTGCGAGGCGCGTCAGGCGGCGGGCCATAAAGGAAAGGACGCAGCATGACCCCTTTGCTGTCGGTCTCAGGCATCACAAAACGCTACGGTGCCCATATCGGTTGCGCGGATGTGGCGTTCGATCTCTATCCCGGGGAGGTCATGGGTATCGTTGGCGAAAGCGGATCGGGCAAGTCCACATTATTGAATTGCATGGCGGGGCATTTGGTTCCCGATGCAGGGCAGGTGGTTTTTGACACGCGCGCGGATGGCCCGCGCGATACGGTTACGATGTCGGAGCCAGAACGCCGGATGCTGAGCCGCACCGACTGGGCCTTCGTTCATCAGCATGCCCGCGACGGGTTGCGCATGGGCGTCAGCGCGGGTGGCAATGTGGGCGAGCGGTTGATGGCTGTTGGCGCACGGCATTACGGCGACATTCGCGATCAGGCCATCGATTGGCTGGGGCGCGTGGAGATCGATGCAACCCGTGTCGATGACCGCCCCACGACCTTTTCGGGTGGCATGCAGCAACGTCTGCAGATCGCGCGCAACCTTGTGACAGGGCCGCGGTTGGTGTTCATGGATGAACCCACTGGCGGGCTTGATGTTTCTGTTCAGGCGCGGCTTTTGGATCTTTTGCGGGGGCTTGTGCGGGATATGGGGCTGTCGGCGATTATCGTGACCCATGATCTGGCCGTGGTCCGCTTGTTGGCGGATCGTCTAATGGTCATGAAAGATGGCCGCGTGGTCGAGGCTGGCCTGACAGATCAAGTGCTGGACGACCCGCAGCACGCCTATAGCCAGCTTCTTGTCAGCTCTGTATTGCAGGTGTGAGATATGAGTGTCCAAATCATTCGTGCAACAGATAAGGATGCCCAAGACGTTGTTTCGTTTTTGGCCTCCGCTTTGCCACAGAGTTGGCGGTTGCCGGACTTGCCAGATCGCGCGCAAATTCTGCGCGCAATAACCCATCCCGGATCCATAATACTGATCGCCCGCCGCGGGGGCACTGTCGTTCGACTGGCGCTTGGGTGGTGCTTTCCCACCGCAGTGGGTCAAGGTGATACAGCCATGCTTGATGAACTTCTGGTCGACCCCACCAATAGAGGAAGAGGCATTGGAACTGAGCTTGTGGCGGCTTTTGCGGCGACTGCAAGGCATCTAGGCAAATCGCCAATTGAAATTTGGGCAACCACAGATTTTCCAGACGAGCCAGCCGCGGGCGCATTTTCCAGAACGGGTGCCAAACGAGGTATATTGGTTCGGCAATTCGACTGGCCACAGGAGGCATTCACGTGATCGCCCTTAGAGACGTCTCAAAAACCTTCACTTTGCACAATCAAGGCAGCGCAGTGATTGAAGTGCTCAACGGTATCTCCCTTGCTGTGGCCAAAGGCGAATGCGTCGCGCTGACCGGGGCCTCAGGTGCTGGAAAGTCCACGTTGATGCGGATGATTTACGGCAACTACCTGACCCAATCCGGCGCGATCGAGATCGGGGAGACCGACATTGTGCAGGCTGAGCCGCGCGAAGTCATTGCCCTGCGCCGCGAGGTCCTGGGCTATGTCAGCCAGTTTTTGCGGGTGGTCCCGCGCGTGCCGACGCTGGAGGTCGTTGCCGAGCCGTTGCGCGCGGTAGGTGTACCCCGAGACGAGGCTGAGGCGCGCGCCCGCGCGCTGCTTGCTCAGTTAAACATCCCGGAGCGGCTTTGGGCGCTGTCGCCCACGACGTTTTCCGGCGGGGAGCAGCAGCGCGTAAATATCGCGCGCGGCTTTGCCCATAGCTATCCTGCGATGCTTCTTGATGAGCCAACCGCCAGTCTTGATGCCACCAACCGGGAGGTCGTTTTGAGCCTGATCGAAGAGGCGAAAGCACGCGGGGCCGCGATCATTGGCATCTTCCATGACGAGGCTGCGCGCGCCCGCGTTTGCGACCGTGAGATTGACGTGAGCGCATTTGCCGCCTCCGGGGTCGCGGCATGATCCAAGGACGCCTCATCGCGGTTGTTGGGCCGTCTGGCGTTGGCAAAGACAGCGTGATGGACGGGATACATGCCGCGATGCCGGGCATCCATCTGGTGCGCCGGAAGATTACGCGGGCACCGGAGCTGGGTGGTGAGGACTATGATCACGTTTCTACGGCCGAGTTCGACGCAATGGTCCAACAGGGCGCGTTCGCGGTGCATTGGGGCGCGCATGGGCTTTATTACGGTATTCCTGCAACCGTCCATGAGCACCTGGAAAACGGCACCGATTGTCTGGTGAACTTCTCCCGCAAAGCCCTGCAAGACGCCGCAGCGATCTTTCCGCGCTTTGTCGTGCTGAATATCACGGCCGAGCCTGACACGTTGGCCCAGCGGCTTGCTGCACGCGGGCGCGAGAGCACAGAGGAGATCGCGGCGCGTCTTGCACAGGCTTCAAAACCCCTTCCGGCGGGGCTCGACGTGATCCACCTGTCCAATGACGGGCCGCTCGCGCAGACCGTTGCCCACGCAGTTGACCTGCTTCAACCGGCGAGGGCGTAGCGGTGGATCAGCTCGAACAGGCCATCTTCACGCTCCCCGCACAAAGCGATTTGATCGACGACAAAGGGCGCAGGCAAATCGGGCAGGTTTTGGCGCGCCATATCAGTCCAATGTGCAAGTGCTGCGTCAGAAAGCTGGCCCGACAGGGTCAGGTGGAACCGGAATTCCTCCATCACATAGGGGTATCCCCAGGCCTCCAACAGCGCGTCTTGGCGTGCGCTCAGGCCGGCTTTTCTGCGGCGGGCAAGTTCGGCCTCGGTGGCGGGTGCACGCATGTCGTCCAAGTCGCGCACGCAGGCGGCGGCGACCTGCTGCAAACCGCCCAGATCGCCGGTCGGGGTCAATGCCAAAAACCGGCCCAACGGGGTCAGTGTCAAGCCATCGCAAGAGGCGGGCGCAAGCGAGGCGGCCAAATCCGCTACCGCCAATTGCAATTCCTCGGCGGTCCGTCCGGCCTTCAGTTGGAAGGGCGGCTTCAGCGTCCCGTGAAACCCGTATTTGCGGGGTGTCATCGTAATGTCATGCAAACCGGGCAAATCAATCTGATCGCAGGCCGCGCCGCGTATAACATCCCAGCCCAACCACGCCGCGCCGAACTCAAGCAACGCGCCATCTGGTGGAACGAAATAGATCGCAAATCGAGTATATGACATGAATTCCCCTTTTTCCGCGCCTTCATTGGCAAATATTTGTGACAGCGAGATGTCAGGCGATCTGTGTCTGGCGAACGCGCAGTTGGTCTTGCCTGATCGGGTGATAACCGGCGCCGTGACGATCGAACAGGGTGTGATTGCTGAAATTTCAGAAGGCGACGACGTTCCCAACGGGGCTGTTGATTGTGCAGGCGATCTGGTTCTGCCGGGGCTGGTTGAGTTACACACTGACAATGTGGAGCGTCATATCGAGCCGCGCCCAGAGGTCGACTGGCCACATCTTCCCGCCCTGATTGCCCATGATGCGGAACTAGCCTCTACCGGGATCACCACTGTGTTTGACGCGATGCGGGTGGGGTCCATTCACAGCGGCAAGAAAGGCGCCTACAAGGACTACGCTCGCGGGCTGGCCAATGAGCTTTTGGCGGCGCGGGCTGAGGGGATGTTCAAGATCAGCCATTTCCTGCATCTGCGGGCTGAGATCTGCTCGGAAACGTTGCTGGAGGAGTTGGCAGATTTTGGGCGCGAGGATCGGGTCGGCATTGTCAGCCTGATGGACCACACACCGGGCCAACGGCAGTTTCGCGACCTGACCTCGCTTAGAACCTATGTCGGCAAGAAACGCGGCATGGATGACACTGATTTTGCCGAGCATGTCGCGAACCTGAAAAGGCTGCGGGCCACCTACGGTGCGAAGCACGAAAAAGGGGCTGTGATTGAGGCCCAGCGGCTTGGGGCCGTGCTGGCCAGCCACGATGATACAACGGCAGAGCATGTCGCGACCTCCGCGCAAAACGGTGTCGGGTTTGCGGAGTTTCCGACAACCCAAGAGGCCGCAGAGGCCTGCCGCCAAAGCAGTATCGCTGTGATGATGGGGGGCCCAAATCTGATCCGCGGTGGGTCGCATTCCGGCAATGTGGCGGCGAAAGATCTGGCGCAGGCGGACCTTTTGGATATCGTTTCGTCAGATTACGTGCCCTCTGCACTCTTGCTGTCGGCCTTTCATTTGGCGCGGCTTTGGGACGATTTGCCCCGCGCGATTGCGACTGTGACGGCCAATCCATCCAAGGCAGCGCGCCTAAAGGATCGCGGCGCTTTGGCGGTGGGATTGCGAGGTGATGTGTTGCGCGTGCGCCCGGTCGGCCAAACCCCTTTGCTTCGCGGTGTCTGGTCGCAAGGAAACAAGGTCGGCTGACGCTTACAGTTTGGGGCATGCACGTTCACCAGCGCGTTGCGGTCCAGATGGATTTGGTGATGAAAGCGATCAGCGGGTTTGCCGAGTGACAGGTCTTAGCGCAGCAATGATCGACCTTCAGCATCCAGCTTTTTGTTGAGGATCTGGCGGACTTTGATGCCAGCGCCGTCTGTCCCTGACGTCACCTCCAGAAAGTCGTGGCCGCGCGGGTCGGCCTCGATATTGGCTTTCAGGTTTTCTAGCAAGACCCAAAGCAGATAGGGGGATAGACGTGACATCAGGAGACCTCCGGTTCCAACGGGCCAGCTGAACTTGGCCATAGTCATTAAACGTGCGGTCTAGGCATTTCCGTCGCGCTTGGCCTTCTGATGTTCATCCTCAACCAGACCGATTTTCCAATAGCCTGAAATATAGGCATCTTCTTTCGCCAGCTTCTTCTGGTTCATCAGAAATTCGCGCAGAGATCTGATCACACCGGACTCGCCTGCGATGCAGGTCTGCACGCGTCCGTCAGGCCAGTTGAGTGCCCAGATCAGGTTTTCCTGCGCGCGCGATGGCTGATGGGGATCGGGTTGGATGAGCCAGTGGACGTCAAATCCTGCCGGGATGTCGATGTCTTGTTTGTCGTCCGGGGACGTGACTTCGAAGATTGCTACACCTTTGGCATCGCGCGGCATCGCTTCCAGTGCGGCGGCGGCCACGGGAATGGCTGACGGGTCTGCGGCGAGAAGATACGAATCAGCGTCAAAATGGCTGATCTTGGGCGCGCTTGGTCCCGCAAAGCCAAGAAAGTCGCCCGGTTTGGCATGGGTTGCCCAGCGAGACGCGGGTCCTTCATCGCCATGGGCCACGAAATCTATTGTCAGTTCCTGGGTATCCGGGTCAAACTTTCGCACCGTATAGGTGCGCCTTACCGGGGGTGGCCCGTTTTGCAAACGGTCTGCGAAACTGGACTTGGTCTCATTGGCCTCCGGGATCATCAGCTTGCAATTGCCGCCTTCACGACCAGGCGGAAAGCCCGCCAATTCGGGGCCAGCAAACACCACGCGGATCATGTTGGGCGTCAAGCGCCAAGCGGATTTGACGCTGAGCAATCTAGGACCGGAGCGGCCTGTCACCTTACGCGCCACCTGCGCCACTTTTGAGACAAATGTCATCTTCTAGCCTTTCTGCAAAATCTGATTGGTGTATTCGAGAACCAGCGCATTGTTCGCGGCGGTATCGGCGTTCATGTCCTCCTCGCGCTGGCCTCCGACCATATCCTCGCCGGATTTCGGGGTGGTCGCGTAGGGCGCGCTGGAGTCCCAGTGCTGAAGGATCAATCTGTCTGGGTCAGTGTAGAACATATCCATTGTCACCCATTGTGCGGCCCGGCAGTTCACCGGGCCGCGATGTCTTATTTGTCCCAATAGGCCGCGATCAGGCCCAGCAGGAACTCCCCGCCATAGCTCGGATAGGCCGCCTTCATCGCGCCGACCACATCATCGGGGGCGGCAGCCGCGTCCCATGCAGCGTCGAGCTTGGTGAGATAGCCGATGGCTGTGTCCAGCTCGCCGCGCGTTGTCGGCAGCCCGTGACCCACAAGCAGCGTGTCGAAAGAGGGGTCATCGCGCAGCCCTTCAAGGGTGGCGATCCAGTTCTTGCGATCGACACCGGGGGCGAAATAGATGCCATTATAGACCAGATCCTGGACCACAGCGACGCGCTGCTCGGGCAGAACGGCGACGATGGCTTTGGGGGCTTCTGCGTTGTCATAGGCGCGGAACTCAACCGGGACACCACCAATATCGGTCATACCAAGGGCAAGATCGCCACCGTTCAACAAAGAAGTCGGCTCTGGCTGTTCGCCGCTGGTAGCCTCTGCGCGGAGGCCTTCGCGAATTTCGGGTAGTGTGACGAACTCAACGCCTTCAAATGTGCTTACGCCGCCCCAATGATCGGGATGTTCGTGGCTGACATAGGCGGTGTGGATCGGTTTGCCCGTGGAGGCCACAAGCTGCGCCACTTCTGCGGCAGTCGGTGGCAGGAAGGTCGCGTCGACCAATAAGATCTGGTCGCCCAACTCGATCACATGGGAGGTCACGTTCACCGC
>CAYGQQ010000040.1:13869-26557 GCA_964352105.1 uncultured Rhodobacterales bacterium
TGGGTTCGGCGTTGACCCGCTATGCGGGGTGGATGTTCAGCAAGGTATTGACGGAAGGGCGTTCACATAAGTAGATCAGTTCAGACAGGACTGTTCCGGCGAGGCGAACAATGATCGACAAGTTGCGTGCCATCGCCATATTCGCAAGTGTTGTGGACCATGGCTCTTTTCGGGGAGCGGCTCAGAACCTTGGGCTTGCACCCTCGCGGGTCAGTGAGGTGGTCTCAAATCTTGAGAAAGATCTGGATGTGACGTTGCTTTACCGCTCGACCAGGCAGCTTTCGCTGACCAATGAGGGGCGGCTTTTGCATGAACAGGCCAAGGCGATGTTGTTGGCTGCGGAAAACGGCCTTGATGCAATCAATCCCGGCACCAAGGACCCGCAAGGCACCTTGCGGGTAACAGCGCCTGCGTTCATCACCCAAACCGGATTGATGGATGATTTTGCCGCCTTCGCGGAGCGCTACCCGCGGATCAATATGCAGTTTGATTTCTCCGATACTCCGCGTGATCTGATCAAGGACAATTACGACGTGTCCATTCGCGCGGGCTGGCTGGAGGACAGCGAGTTTATGAGCCGCAGTATCGGAGTAGCGCAGCGGTTATTGGTGGCAAGTGCGGGCTATGTGGAAGAAATGGGGATGCCGTCAAGGCCTGAAGATCTTGAAGACTGGAACTGGGTGCGCTTTTCGGTGCGACCGGATCAAACGCTGTTGACCGATGCGGCAGGAAATGAGGTCACCGTCAGGGGCAAGTCCCATATGGCCGTCAATTCTGCGACTGCCCTTTACGAGTTTGCGGCACGCGGGTTGGGGGTCACGTCGATTCCGGAAAACCTCGCTTGTCGCGGCTTCGAACGGGGCGAATTGGTGCATATCCTGCCGGATTGGTCGCTAAAATCGCTGGGTCTATATGCCGTTTGGCCGGATCAGTCGCGCCGCGAAAACCTGACGACGCTCTTTGTCAGGTTTCTTGCGGGAGAGGGTTAAGCAACCGTCGCGGTGGGTCAGACCGAAACATCTTCCAGCACGGCCTGACGCGAGGCATCTTTGCGCAGCTCATTGCGCAACACCGTTCCGCGCCGCAGGACGACGATCCGGTCCGCCAGGTCCCAGGCAAAGTCGAACCTTTGCTCCACCAGGATAATCGCCATCGAATCTTTGTCGCGTAACTCTTTGATAACGCGTCCAATCTGATCGATGATGTTGGGTTGAATGCCTTCTGTGGGCTCATCCAGCAACAATGCTTTTGGTTTGGTCACCAGCGCACGGGCAATAGCGAGCTGTTGTTGTTGTCCGCCTGACAGATCCCCGCCGCGGCGCTTGGCCATTTCCTTCAGAACCGGAAAAAGTTCGTAGATCTCGGGCAGGACCATGTGTTCGTCGCGGGGCAGGCAGGCGAAGGCCGTGGCCAGGTTTTCAGCGACGGTTAACTGCGGAAACACTTCGCGGCCTTGGGGCACATAGGCGATCCCAGCGCGGGCGCGGTCGCGGGCCGTTTTGGGAACTGGCTGGCCGTCCAGTGTGATCTGTCCATCCGCCGGGTGACGTCCTGCAATGGCCTTCAGAAGGGAGGTTTTGCCGGTGCCGTTGAGACCCATCACACAGGTGACACGACCGGGCTCTGCCGTTATGTCGATGCCGTGCAGGATCTGACTGCCGCCATAGTGAAGGTCGATGTTTTTAGCCTCAAGCATTCTCTGTCTCCGGGCGTCCGAGATATACGTCGATGACGCGCGGGTCGGCGCAGACGTGGTCCAATGATCCTTCTGCCAGCGATCTGCCTTCATGCAAAACAGTGACCCGGCAATTCAGACGGCGCACGAATTCCATATCGTGTTCAATAACCACAACCGCGCGGGTCTTGGCGGCTTCAACCAGCATCGCGGTGGTGCGCTCGCGCTCGGCTGCGGTCATGCCGGCGGCGGGCTCATCTACCAGAAGCAAGCGCGGCTCTTGGGCCAGCAACATGCCAATCTCTAACCACTGTTTTTGACCATGCGACAGAGTACCGGCGCGGGTGTCCATCTTGGCGCGCAAACCCACCTGTTCGGCCACAGCGCCCGCGCGGTCGGTGAGGGAGGTACGACGGGTCAGGACGCTGAACGGGCCGCGCGGAGATTTCAGCGCCATGGTCAGGTTTTCCGTCACAGTTTGATCGTCAAAAACGGTCGGTTTTTGGAACTTTCGACCAATTCCCGCCCGCGCAATCTTCGCCTCCGACAATTTCGTCAGGTCTTGCGACAGGTCACCGTAGCGAATGGAGCCGCTGTCGGGCCGTGTTTTGCCCGTAACAAGATCCATGAACGTCGTCTTACCCGCGCCGTTTGGCCCGATGATCGCGCGCAGCTCAGGTTCGCCCACGGAAAAGGACAGGTTGTCGATAGCCTTGAACCCGTCAAAGCTTTTCGACACGCCGGAAACTTCCAGAAGGGCACTCATGGGGTTTCCTCCTCAGCGCGCAGGCTGCCTTGATCGGGGCCCAGATCATCGCGCCGCTGGGACCGTCTGTTGGTCCACAGATCGACGAACCCGCCCAAACCCTTCGGCGCGAACAGTGTGACGAGCACAAAGCTGGTGCCCAGCAGGACAAGCCACCAGTCGGTCCATTTGATCTCGTAGAAACCAAGGTCGATGTCAGGGGCCCCGCCGCCGGTGAACCAGCTGGATAGCAAACTGACCACGGCGGCACCGATCACGGCACCATAGAGCCGTCCGCGCCCGCCAATGGCGACCCAAACCGCCAGATAAATCGAGGCGATGGGCGCAATCTCGGCAGGGTTCACGATGCCTGCTTGTGGGTAATAGAGCGCGCCACCGATCCCGCAGGCCATGGCCGTACCGGTGAAAACGGCGAGCTTGTAATGCTCCACCTCGTAGCCCAGAAACCGAACCCGCGCCTCGTCATCGCGGATACCGCGCAAGACCGATCCGAAGCGGCCTGATACGGTCCAGACGGCGATGATGTATCCGAGCCCCAGCGCCAGAGCCGAGGCCCACAGGAACCAAAGTGAGACCGTTGCTTGCGGCACATCGTCCAGACCGGGCAGGTTTTGCAGTCCAGACAGGCCATTGTTGCCACGCAACCCGCTGTCGTTTTGGAACAGCCACAAGGATAGTGCCAATGTTCCGGCTTGGGTCAGGATTGACAAGTACACACCTGCCACGCGGCTGCGGAACGCCAGCCAACCAAAGACCAGTGCGATGAGGCCCGGCACCAGCACGGCAAAGGCAAGTTGCAAGGGCAGGGAGCCCGCAAACGCCCAAAGCCAAGGGATGTCCGCGGACCCCACGACGCCGAATATTTGCGTGCCGATGGCTTCTTCTATTTCCAGAGGGGTCGGGGGTAGGACGCTGCGTTGGAGGGTTTCGAGCACGATCAGTTCGGTTCGATCCCACATCAGCCACATGCCAATGGCGTAGCCGCCGATGCCGAAGAAGGCGAAGTGGCCAAGTGACAGAATGCCCGTGTAGCCCCAGACCAGATCCATGGCGAGTGCGGCCAGACAAAGACAAAGCGTTTTGCCCAGCAGTTTCACGAAAGAGGTAGATACAAAGCCCGCTTGCGCAAGCAGCGTGGCCGCGATGGTCACCAGCGCAAGCAGAGCCAGAAAGAGCAGGACATCTGTGCGCAAGATCAGCGGGCGGGGGCTTTTATGGGCTTTGCCAATCACCGTTTTCGGTTCTGTAGCTGTCGCAGTCATTGCACAAACCTGCCTTTTTGCGCCACGATCCCGCGGGGTCGGAACTGGATGAACAGGATGATGAACAAGATCATGTAGGTTTGGGCGGCCAGCGTATTAGACGGGTTCAACCACTCGATCCCTTTTTGCAATCCGCCGATCATGCCCGCGCCTGCCAGCGTGCCAAAGACCGATCCGACACCGCCCACGACCACGGTCATGAAGCTTTGCACGATATAGCCTGTGCCCATCTCGGAGGTCACTTGCGCAAAAAGTCCGATGGCGACGCCCGCAACGCCCGCAATGCCCGAGCCAAGTGCGAAGGTGACCATACCTACCCGGTCCGGGTCGATACCAAGGCTTGCAGCCATGCCGGGGTTTTGCGTAACGGCGCGGACCTCGAGCCCAAGCCGGGTGCGGCGAAGAATGTAGACCAACAGACCAAGAAACAGCAGTGCCATCACGAAAATAGCGATACGGATATAGCTGATCCCGATGACGTCGTTGAGCACCCAAGCGCCAGCCAGCCAATCAGGCGAGGTCAGCGGCACAGCCTGTGTACCGAAGATGTTTTTGAACAATTGCTGCAACGCGACCGAGATGCCGAAGGTTGCCAGCAGGGTCTCCAACGGGCGGTGGGCCAGATGCCGGATCACCAACCGCTCAAGCGCGACGCCGGCGGCGGCGGCGACGACAAAAGCAAGGGGTAGGGCTATAATCAGGGACACGGTGTAGTCCGGCACAAACTGCTGGACGACATAGCCCGTATAGGCACCGATCATGATAAATTCGCCATGGGCCATGTTGATCACGCCCATCACGCCGAAGGTAATTGCCAGACCGATGGCGGCGAGAAAGTAGATGGAGGCCAGCGACAAAGCATCAAGCCCAAGGTCAGCCATTTGGGCGCGCGCAACCCGCGCCTCAACCTCTGTCAGGGCAGCGCGTGCGGCGTCTGTTATGGCCGGGTTCGGCTCGTCATAGACCTCGACAATAGGGTTCGCGGCGATCAGGTCAGCGACGACATCCGTCTGAGCGCGCGGGGAAGCAGTCCCCGCTTCAACGAGCCGCTCATAGGCGGTCCATCTTGCCTCTTCAGTATTCAGGTCCGCAACTGGCGTGCCTGCGACTGCCCCGTCAACGATAGCTGCGATCAGGGCGTCGTCACGTGCGCCGCGGTCGATCAGGTCGGGGACGATCCCTTCCTCTGCCAGCCGTTCAAGCGCTTGGTCTTCGGTGAGGTCGACACCAACTTCAAGGATCGCCGCGACATTTGCATCTACGCCCGGCTGCACAACAACCGTCTTTGTCGTCAAAACAGCGTTTAGGGCCGCGCGCGCCTCAATGGAGACCTGAGACGCCATCCAGTTGATCGCCGCGACGCGGGCATCGGTGTCGGTGCCAAAGCGTATCGTAATTAATCGGTCCAGCGCTTCCTTGCGGTTTCGAATGTCTGCGATTTCTTCGCCTTCTATGGAGGCACGCAAGGGCGTGAGAAGTTCTGGCGTGGGGTTGCGGCTCAGCGCGTCAAGGGCTGCGCGGCGGCGGTCGGGGTCAGGATCATTGAGCTGGAATTGTACCAAAGCCGTTGCGATCAGTTTGCGTACGCCGGAGTTTGGCTTCAATTCGTTCGCTGCGCGACGGCCTATCTCGCCTGCATCTTCACCGTCTTCAAGGGAGCGGAGGCTGTAGGTGTCGCCATCGCGTTCTCCATAAAAGAACAGACCATCTTCCAGGCGCTGCACGACGCCTTTGTTGGCCCAAGCTTCCAGAAACTCCGTCATCTGGGGCAAGCCGGAGGCGGCAAGATCGTCCAAGACCGGTTGGATCGTTCGGCGGGAGGGTTTTGCAATATCCTCAGCATGCACTTGAAGAAAAGCTTGCACCGGCCCGTTTTGTGCCAATGCCGGAACCGCGACGCAAAACAGGAGCGCGACCAGAGTTAGAATTCGCATTGAAGGTCCCACCAGAATGAAGTTGCTGGCCCGAGAGGGAGGCCCCGGACCAGCGCGTATTTTGGGTCAGATCAGTAGTTGGACTGGATCTGAACGCAGCTTTCGCTTTCCGTGTCCCACATGCCGCAACCTTTGCCCGGCCAATCGGAGACCAGTTTGGCGCTTGCTGGCAGGTGGTCTGTCCATGCATCGCCCGGAACCTCTGAGGTCTGGCTGACGATGTCGAACTGGCCGTCTTCCGTGATCTCACCAATCAGAACCGGCTTGGCAAGGTGGTGGTTGGGCAACATTACGGCTGTGCCGCCTGTAAGGTTCGGAAACTCCTGACCGTACATCGCTTCACGCACCGCATCCACATCCGCAGTTCCGGCTTGCTTGACGGCATTGGCCCACATGTTGAAGCCGATGAAATGCGCCTCCATCGGGTCATTGGTCACCCGGTCTTCGCCCATCCGCGCTTTCCACGCAGCGACGAATTCGGCGTTCACGTCCGTATCGGCAGACTGGAAGTAGTTCCAAGCTGCCAAATGGCCCACAAGGTTTGTCGTATCAAGGCCCGACAGTTCTTCTTCACCCACGGAGAAGGCCACAACCGGAATGTCATCAGCAGAGATTTCAGCCGCTGCGAGCTCTTTGTAGAAGCCAATATTGGCGTCGCCGTTGATGGTGGAGATCACACCGACCTGACGGCCGTCTTCGCTCATCTCGACAACGTCGCCCACAATTGTGGCCCAGTCAGAATGGCCAAACGGTGTGTAGTTCACGAAGATATCTTCTTCAGCGATGCCTTTGGATTTCAGATAGGCTTCAAGGATGTTGTTGGTTGTGCGTGGGTAGACATAGTCCGTGCCCAGCAGTGCGAACCGCTCAACCCCCAGTTCTTCAAGGAAATAATCGACCGCAGGGATCGCTTGCTGGTTCGGTGCGGCACCTGTGTAGAAGACGTTTTTGGAAGACTCCTCGCCCTCGTACTGGACGGGGTAAAACATCAGGCCGTTAAGCTCTTCAAGGACGGGCAGGGCGGATTTGCGGCTCACACTTGTCCAGGATCCAAAGATCACATCAACTTCTTCGACCGTCAGCAACTCGCGCGCTTTTTCGGCAAAAAGTGGCCAGTCGGAGGCAGGGTCAACCACCACGGCTTCAAGCTGGCAGCCAAGAAGCCCACCGGCTTCGTTTTGCTGGTCAACCAGCATCTCGACGGTGTCTTTTAGCGTGGTTTCGGAAATGGCCATCGTGCCGGACAGCGAGTGCAGGACACCGACCTTTATCGGGCAGTCTTGCGCAAATGCCGGTGCAGCGGGGACGGCGCAAGCAAGCGCCAAAAGAATTGATCTGTTCATTGGTTAACTCCAGATTACTGACCGGGTGATGTTGGCGGTCTGGGAGATGGGACACCAATTTCCGAACCGTCTTTTCTGCTGCGTCGCAGCAATACGCCTAAATTTGCGGCGGGAAATATGGGAAAAGTTGCCTTAATGAGCAGCATATGATCGAAAATCAGTCGTTTTTTGGCGAAATATCGTCGTGAGGTGGCTGAGAATCTGCTGAATACCCTTTTCAAGGATGCGTTGTATTCGCCCGCTAATGTTGAGGACGGCAAGAATTGCGTGCCCACCCGAATAAGGGCTGGAGCAGGTTTGAATTGCGTGAAATTTTGATCACAGGAATTGTTGGCGGCGTCGTGGGGGCCGCCAGACTTGAAGATATTGGAGATCAAATGAGACTTATGCGAACGCTGCACCCCGCCATTCACATTCTTCCTTTCATCGTTCTTGTTTTTCTTTGGCTCATGGGAAGCGTTGTGGCACAGACCGAAACCAACGGCGAGACGGATGAAACGCGGGAGCGGGCACGTTCAAGTATCGAGCTGCTAGCACCATTGTTGGAGCTTGAGCGTAATCTCGAAGATCGAATTGCGGAGCGCAATGAGGTCTCGTCAGAAGAAGACCCGGAGCAAGTTGCGGAAGAACTCGCGCAATTGCGCAGCGAGTTGGATTCAATCCAGGAGCAAATATCGGAAGCTGCAACCGGTGTATCAGAGCAAGGCTATCGCGCACTTGATCAAGTTCAGTTTGATCTCAACACTGAAATAGAGAGCCTGGTTGAGCCCTTCGTTTTGATCTTGAATCAGGCCACCAGCGATGCGCGGCAACTGGAACGAACCCGGCGCGATCTTGATATTGCGACGCGGCGGCTCGCAAATTCGGATATAGCAATTGCCAATCTTGCAGCGGCGATTGCGCAAAATCCTCCGGAAAGCATTCAGGAACGTTTGACCGCAAGTCAGGCAACATGGCTGGAACGGCGAGAGTTGCACGATACGCAAGTTCAGGCGTTAACCCAGCGTGTGATCGATCTGCGGGCGCAACGATCCTCGGTTGGAAAGAATGTGAATTCAGCTTTTCAAGTCTTCTTTCGGGATCGCAGCATCAGCCTTCTGATGGGGTTCGGTGCGTTTTTTGCGGTGCTGGTTGGCGCGCGGTTGATCTTCGTCGTGGCCCAACGGATCGGGACGCGCAGTACGGGGGAGAAGACGTTTGCGTTTCGGCTGGGCGGCATAATCTTCGCCGTGCTGTCCGCGCTGGCCAGCTTCGGCGCGATGCTGACAGTGTTCAATATGCGCAATGATTGGCTTTTGCTTGGTTTGGCGATGCTCCTGCTGCTGGCCGCGATTTGGCTGGCGCTTCGGATGCTGCCGAGCCTGATCGAACAGCTTTGGGTTCTTCTCAACCTTGGGGCGGTGCAGGAACGCGAACGGGTCTTGTTCAATGGGGTGCCGTTTCGGGTCGAAAGGCTCAGCCTGTTTACCGATCTTGTAAACCCGGCGTTGGATGGGGGTGAGTTTACCTTGCCTGTGCGCGAACTTGTCGGCATGCACTCGCGACCGGCGGCCGAAGATGAGGCGTGGTTTCCTTCTGAAAAAGGCGACTGGGTGAAGCTGGCGGATGGCAACGCGGGGCAGGTCGTCGCACAAACGCCCGAAATGGTTGTGCTTGAACTTTTGGGCGGGGCGCAGGTCACCTATCAAACATCGGATTATCTGGCAGCGACGCCCGAGAACCTGTCAAACGGCTACCGTGTCGAGATCGAGTTTGGCATTGGCTACGATCATATTGCAGATGCAACGGATCGGGTGATCGAGAAAATGAATGCAGGAATTAGAACGCATTTCGCAACGCTTTTAGCGGCTGAAGAGCTTCGAAACGTTGATGTCGAGTTTCTGCGCGCTGGCGCGTCGTCACTTGATTATGAGGTGGAGATCGACGTGTCGGGTGGCGCGGCCCACCGGTTCGAGGAGCTTGAGCGCGAGCTTGCCCGTTGCATGGTCAGAATAGCGCATGCCGAACAGTGGGAAATACCGTTCCAGCAGATCGTGGTGCACATGCCTCAGAGCGCTCGTTGAGCCGCGGTTTTCGTGGTCGCCGCTCGTTTTGAAAAAGCTGCAATGATGGTCTGCGAATACGGGCCGCAGGCAAGTGTTCTGGCTTAAGAAATATGCGGTTGCCCGAAAATTATTCGCTAAAAGGTTGATTATTTACGCGCGACAAGAAAACATGCCGCCGTAAATGTTTCGAAAGTTAACGGAACATGTCGCGCGAAGGTTATGTGAAATGTCAGAATCGAAAATTCGGAATATGGACGAGTTCGCTCAGGTCAGCGGCGTCTCCCGCCCGACATTGTCCAAGTATTTCAATCAACCTGACAGCGTGCGCGCCCGAACACGGGCGAAGATCGAAGCGGCCCTGCAAGCGCATGACTATCGCCCGAACATTTATGCGATGAACCAAAACCGCAAACTGACCAAGAATATCGGTATTGTCGTGCCGCTTCTGACCGACCCGTATTTTGCAGAAATCGCCCGGACGCTGGAGCAGCGATGCATCGCGGAAGGCTACCGGCCGACGTTGTTCAGTTCTCACGGGGACCCCGCATTTGAGGTCGAGGTCCTCGATACGCTCAGGTCGCTGAAACCCGCAGGGGTATTGCTTGCGCCGTTGGGGCGGGCGTCAGATCAAGCCGCTTTGGCACGGTTTTGCGAAGATGTGCCCACATTGATTTTCGACAGTAGCGTCGATGAGATTGGCCTTGCATTCGTTGGATCTGATAATTTTCAATTCACGTCGCATATAACGGATTACCTGTGCAGAACTGGTGAGCCGCCTTGCTTTTTCGAAATGAAGACACCTGCGAACCCGAACGCGCACCGCCGCCGGCTAAGCTATCTTGATGCAATGGCGTCATTTGGTTTTGAGCCCAACGTAATCTCCATCGATGGGGAAGGCTGGGGCTTTGAGGAAATCGGCAGGCTTGGGGGGCATTCAGCCTTTGAAAAGGGCCTGTTTTCGACCGATACGATCCTGTGCAGCAATGACCGGCTGGCGATCGGTTTACTGACAGCCTGCTTTGAGCGCGGCATCCATGTGGGCCGTGATGAGACAAGCGCGATTCGGGTCGCCGGACAGGACGGCCACCCGCATTCGCGCTATACCTGCCCGCCGCTCACGACCATTTCCCATGACTATGACGCGGTTTCGCAAACCGCTGCGGAGGCGCTGTTTGCGGCGATTGAGGGGGAGGTAAAACCTTGGGAAAGCACACGTTTGGAAGGAAAGCTGATCATGCGGGACTCCGCGTGAAAGGAAAAATATTTACGCGCGTAAATAAATGATTGACGCCGCGTAGCGTTCCCGGCTAGCTTTCTTTCATAACATCCAATCAGGGAGGATTTCAGGATGTCTTTGAGAAAGGCACTTTACGCCGCAACTGCGCTGTCGTTGGTTTCTACGGCTGGCGCATTTGCTGATGGGCACAGCCAGAAGATCACAATAGCGACTGTAAACAACGGCGACATGATCACTATGCAGGGCCTCAGCGACGATTTTACCCAACGCACAGGTCATGAAGTTGAGTGGGTGATCTTGGAAGAGAACGTGTTGCGCCAGCGCGTAACAACAGACATCACCACCAAAGGTGGTGCGTTCGATGTCATGATCATTGGTATGTATGAAGCACCGATCTGGGGCTCCAACGGTTGGCTCGTCCCGCTTGACGACATGCCGGCAAGCTACCAGGTCGACGACATTCTGCCAGCGATCCGCGGTGGTCTGTCCCATGAAGGTACGCTTTATGCTGCACCTTTCTACGCAGAAAGCTCGATGGTTCATTACCGCACTGACCTGATGGAAGCAGCTGGTCTTGAAATGCCGAAAGAGCCGACTTGGGAATTCATCCGCGAAGCAGCGGCTGCAATGACCGACCGCGACAATGACATCAACGGTATCTGCCTGCGTGGTAAAGCTGGTTGGGGTGAAGGCGGTGCGTTCATCACAGCGATGTCCAACTCGTTCGGTGCACGCTGGTTCGATATGGACTGGAACGCACAGTTCGACACAGAGCAGTGGGCAAACACGCTGAACTTCTACAAAGGCATGATGGACGAGTCGGGCCCTCCCGGCTACGCGACAAACGGTTTCAACGAAAACCTGTCGCTGTTCCGTCAAGGCAAATGCGGCATGTGGATCGACGCCACAGTTGCTGCCGGTTGGTTGACCGGCGAGCGTGAAGGCACACCAAGTGAAGTCGACGGTAAAGTTGGCTGGTCAATTGCACCAAATAACGGTCTCGGCAAAAACGCTGGTTGGTTGTGGTCCTGGGCTCTGGCGATCCCTGCAGGTACGCAAAAAGAAGCTGCTGCCAAGGAGTTCATGGAATGGGCAACTGGTCCAGACTACTTGCGCCTCGTAGCGTTTGAATATGGCCACGCTGCTGTTCCTCCGGGCACACGTCAGTCGCTGTATGACAACGAAATCTATCAGCAGGTTCCGTTCGCACAGATCACGCTGGACACAATTCTGGCCGCTGACCCGAACGACTCTACAGTTGAGCCTTCGCCATATGTCGGTGTTCAGTTTGCTGCGATCCCGGAATTTGCAGGTATCGCAACCGAAGTAAGCCAGGAATTCTCCGCCGCTTACGCTGGTCAGCAGACGATCGAAGAAGCCTTGGAAAAAGCCCAGGCGATTACAAACGACGCTATGGAAGCCGCAGGCTACCGCTAAGCGACGCTAGATATCAGAGGGCGGCCGAAATTGCCGCCGCCCTCTGACCTTCTTGGAATTTTCTATCTCTTCAAGTTATTCAGACGGTATTTCCGTCAACGATCGAGGTGACTCCAATGGCTACCAAAGCATCCCGTTCCGCAGCCCGTGTTATGATGGCGCCCGCAGTGGTCTTGCTTCTTGGCTGGATGCTGGTCCCTCTGATCATGACCTTGTGGTTCTCCTTCACCAAATACCTGCCGCTGCGTGGCGACACGATCGAGCGCGGTCTGGAGTGGGTCGGATTTTCGAACTACGCCCGTTTTTTGTCCTCCAGCGCCTTCTGGCCCAGCGTTCAAACAACGCTGATCATGGTCGGCGGTGTTCTGGTCATCACTGTGGTTCTGGGGGTCTTCCTCGCCATGCTGCTGGACCAGCCGATGTGGGGCCAAGGGGTTGTTCGTATTCTGGTCATTGCGCCTTTCTTCGTGATGCCGACCGTGTCCGCCTTGGTCTGGAAAAACATGATGATGGACCCGGTGAACGGAATTTTTGCCCATCTGTGGCGATTCTTCGGTGCTGATCCTGTTGTGTGGCTGCAAGACGCGCCGCTGGCCTCGATCATTATGATCGTGTCCTGGCAATGGCTGCCCTTTGCGACGTTGATCCTTCTGACCGCGATCCAATCGCTCGACAGAGAGCAGCTGGAGGCTGCCGAAATGGACGGAGCGCCCGCGCCCAAACGTTTTTGGTTCATCGTTTTGCCGCATCTGGCACGCGCAATTACCATCGTGGTTTTGATCCAGACGATCTTCCTTCTGTCGATCTTTGCCGAAATATTCGTCACCACCGGCGGTGCCTTTGGCACACGGACCCTGACCTACCTGATCTTCCAGCGTGTCATTGACAGCCAGAATATCGGATTGGGATCTGCAGGCGGTGTTTATGCAATCATTCTCGCCTATATCTTTGCGATCTTTCTTATTGGGATCGTCGGCAAGAACCTGGAC
>CAYGQQ010000041.1:0-26538 GCA_964352105.1 uncultured Rhodobacterales bacterium
GACCAACCACCTGATAAACACGGGCCAGATCTCGTATGCGGAGACAATCGGGCGCCGTTTCCAGGATGAAGTCCCGGCAATGGTGAACTTCGACTTCAACCGCTCCAATCTGGATGACGCCGCGCGCGCAGTTCTGCGCCAACAGGCGAATTGGATCAAGCAATTCCCGGAAGTGCGCTTCCGTGTCTACGGCCACACTGACCTTGTCGGATCAGATGGCTATAACCGGTCTCTCGGCCTTCGCCGGGCCCAAAACGTCGTTAACTATCTGACACGTCAGGGTATTGATCGCTCCCGTCTTGAGGCTGTTGCTTCATTCGGCGAGACCCAACCGCTTGTTGTCTCCGAAGGCAGAGAGCGTAGAAACCGCCGCACAGTCACCGAAGTTTCGGGCTTTGTAGATGGTAACCCATTGGTATTGGACGGAAAATACGCAGCCATCCTCTACCGTGAGTACCTGAACTCCGCAAAGACCGATGCAGAGGCCGCGGGTGGCGAAGTCGTCCAGTAATTGGTGAAGAATTCGAAATATTCCTCAGATTTTCGCTAATTTGGCCCCATTATTGCCCTTATTCCTAAGCAATTGTTGACCCAGTATAGACCACAATCCTGCTGAATCGGTTTGTTGGTCTGTAAACTGAAAACAGTTCACCGCGCGTCTGACACTCCGGACGCATCAACGGTGGTCTATTAGGACTGGTCCTTTGGATCATTAGGGATATTGGCATGTCGAGTAGTGTAGCGTTAAGCCCAGAACCCGCGCCGATTGTCGCGTGTACAGTCGCGCGCGATGTTCAGAACTTCGATCTTCTCATTGAGGATATGGAAACTGAACTGGGAGAAAGCTGGGGAGATCTTGATTTCAACGATGCGGCAGCATTTCTGCTGCAGCCCGATGCGCAGGATCTTGAGTTCATCGCTGTCGCTGTTGACAACCAAGATGAAGAAAACCTGACAATGATTGGTGATCTGATCACCAAGGCCAAAGACAACTCCATCAAAGTCATTCTCATTGCGGACGATCTGTCCCCCATCGCACTGCACCGGCTGCTGCGTCTGGGCGCGGACGATTTTGTCCCCTACCCGCTGCCAGAATCTGCCTTGCACGACGCGATAGAGCGGTTGCGCAAACCTGAACCCGAACCCGTCATCCAACATATCGATCCGTCGATGCAACAAACCGGCACCGTCGGTAAGAAAGACGGCGTTATCCTTCCAGTTCAAGGGTTTGCAGGCGGCGCTGGCAGCACCACTTTTGCCGTGAACCTGGCCTGGGAATTGGCCACCGTTGACAAGAAGGCGAGCCCCACGGTTTGTCTGTTGGATCTGGATTTCCAGTTCGGCACCGTCGCGACGTATCTTGACCTGCCGCGCCGCGAAGCCGTTTATGAAATGCTCTCCGATGTGGAGAATATGGATGACGAAATTTTCAAATCCACGCTGCTTCTTTTCAATGAGAAGGTCAGCATTCTGACCGCGCCGTCAGAGATCTTGCCATTGGACATTCTGGCCGCCGAAGAGATCGAGAAGATCATCGATACAGCGCGCCGCAATTTTGACTATGTCATCGTCGATATGCCCTCGACCGTCGTACAATGGACCGAGGTCGTGCTGTCGATGGCGCATGTCTATTTCGGCATGATGGAATTGGACCTGCGGTCTGCGCAAAACACACTGCGTCTGATCCGCGCGCTGAAATCGGAAGATCTTCCTTATGAGAAGATCCGCTACGTCCTTAATCGCGGGCCAAAATTTACCGATATGTCCGGCAAGGCGCGGGCAAAACGTCTGGCGGAGAGCCTTGATATCGATATCGAACTGCACCTCCCGGATGGCGGCAAACAAGTGGCGCAATCCTGCGATCACGGCCTGCCGCTTGCAGATACCGCCGCCAAAAACCCGCTCCGGAAAGAAATCGCAAAACTTGCCGCGTCGCTTCATGAAGTGAACCGGGCCGAAGCCACAGCTGAGTAAGGACCCAACAGATGTTCTCGCGCTACAAGAAAAACGAAGCACCAGCAGCCAAAGCCGCAGCACCTGCCCCGGCTGCCCCGGAGGCAAAAACGGGTAAGGAAAAGCCGCCGGTTCAGATGCAACAGCAGTCTCGTGCTGCCATCAAATCCCCGGCCGAGCTCGCCGCCGCAGACAAGGATTTGAAGCGCCGTCAGAGACTGGAAGAGGTGCGCTCGCAACTGCACCACCATTTGCTGGACAACCTCAACCTTTCCGCGCTGGAATCCGCATCCGAGAACGAGCTGAAGGCCGAAATCATCGAGATTTGCGCCGAAGGCCTGGAAGAAATGTCTA
The DNA here is from genome assembly GCA_964352105.1 of uncultured Rhodobacterales bacterium. GTDB lineage: Bacteria > Pseudomonadota > Alphaproteobacteria > Rhodobacterales > Rhodobacteraceae > Litoreibacter. The sequence goes on from CAYGQQ010000041.1 coordinate 2,308, forward strand.
TCGTTCTGACGAAAGAAGAACGCCAGACCCTGCATTCCGAACTCTATGACGAAGTGACTGGCCTTGGCCCGCTGGAGCCGCTTTTGAAAGACGACACCGTTAACGATATCCTCGTGAACGGTCCAAACCGAGTCTTTGTGGAGCGCGACGGTAAGCTGGAACTCACCGCGACGCGTTTCAAAGACGAAAAGCACCTCTTGCGGATCATCGACAAGATCGTGTCCGCGGTTGGCCGTCGGGTCGACGAATCCAACCCCTATGTGGATGCGCGCTTGAAAGACGGCTCGCGTTTTAACGCTATGGTGCCACCGATCGCGGTCGATGGCTCATTGGTTTCAATTCGGAAATTCAAGAAAGAGAAGCTCGCGATTGACGATCTGGTCAGATTCGGCGCGTTCTCGGAAGAAATGGCCGCATATTTGCAGGCCGCCGTTGCTTGCCGTCTGAATGTGATCGTCTCTGGCGGTACGGGCTCAGGTAAAACGACAACCCTGAACGCTTTGTCCAGCTTCATCGACAACTCCGAGCGGATCCTGACGATCGAGGATACGGCGGAACTTCAGCTGCAGCAGGTTCACGTGGGCCGCATGGAAAGCCGCCCCGCCAACGTGGAAGGCAAAGGGGCAGTGTCCCAGCGCGACTGTCTGCGAAACGCCCTTCGGATGCGTCCGGACCGGATTATCGTGGGGGAGACCCGTGGTGAGGAAGTTATCGACATGCTTCAAGCCATGAACACCGGCCATGACGGATCGATGACGACGATCCACGCCAACTCCGCCCGCGATGGTGTGTCGCGTCTGGAAACCATGATTGCGATGGCCGGGATCGAAATGCCGATCAAAGCAGTCCGTGCACAGATCTCATCGGCTGTGAACCTGATCGTGCAGGCCTCCCGCTTGCAGGACGGCTCCCGCCGGATGGTCTCCATCACCGAGATTACCGGCATGGAGGGCGACGTGATCTCGATGCAGGAAGTCTTTAGATATCAGCGCCTTGGCCTCCAGCCAGACGGCAAAATCATCGGCCAGTTTACCCCGCTTGGTGTCCGGTCACATTATTCAGAACGGTTCAAACAATGGGGCTACGATTTGCCGGCCTCCATCTATGAACCCGTAGCCGCGGAGTAGACACCATGGAAATTAGCTTTGAGCCAATTCTTTACGGCGTCATCTTCGTCGCCGTTCTCCTGATGATCGAAGGGGCCTATCTGGTCATCTTCGGGAAATCCATCAGCCTTAACAGCAAGGTGAACCGTCGCCTGGACATGATCCAGAAGGGCGGCTCGCGCGAGCAGGTTCTGGAACAACTCCGCAAGGAAATGAACCAACATATGAGCTCTGGCGGGATACCGCTGTACTCCATGCTCGCCGACAAGGCTTTGCGCGCAAATATCGCCTTCTCGCCCTCTGCCCTGATGGCGATGATGGGCGTTTTGGCCGTACTCATCTTCGGGATGCTGACCTATATGACCGGTGCCAGCTTGCCGATCCGGGCCGCAATTTCCGTCTGTATGGGGGTTGGTGCCGTTTATGTCTGGGTCAACAACAAAGCCAAAAAACGCATGAACCTGCTGGAAGAACAGCTGCCCGATGCGATCGAATTGATGGTGCGCTCTTTACGTGTTGGCCACCCGTTTTCCTCCGCGATTAATATTGTCGCCAAAGAGGTTGCCGACCCGCTTGGCACCGAATTTGGCGTGATCTCGGACGAGGCGGCTTATGGCCGCGACGTGACCGAAAGCCTAAAACATTTGGCCGAGCGCATGGACATGCAGGACCTTCGCTTCCTGGCGGTTGCCGTGACAATCCAGCAAACCTCCGGTGGTAACCTCGCCGAGATCTTGCACGGCCTGTCAAAGGTTATCCGCGCCCGGTTCAAGCTGTTTCGCCGCGTGAAAGCGATCACCGCAGAGGCCAAATGGTCCGGTATGTTCCTGTCGGTGTTTCCCTTGGCCGCGCTTGTGGGCATCAACGTCCTGCAGCCCGACTATTACACTGAAGTGAAGACCACCGAATATTTCATTCCCGCCTGTATCGTCGTGGGCATTTTTCTAACCGTGAACGTGATCTTCATGAAGATCATGGTCAACATCAAGGTCTGAGCCGATGGAAATTCTCAACACAGCCAATGCCTACCTGATAGAGCTTATGGGCCCGCTTGGCCCGCTATTCGCCGTTGGTTTCCTTGGCCTGATCCTGGTGCTTGTCACCCTGCCGATCATGCTGCGCAAACAGGTCGACCCGCTTGACAAACTGCGCGACGAAGCCAAGCGGAAGCGTGGCCCGGCAAAGGACAAAGATGATAACGCCCCATCGCTGAGACATGCAGCGGGCACCAACAAGCTAGATAAATACGCCAACTTCCTAGAACCGCAGGATCAGGCCGAACTTGCCGGTATGAAACTGAAGCTGCTTCAGGCCGGGTACAAACACAAAACCGCCGTTCGAACCTTCCACTTTGCCCAGTTCGCGCTTGGGGTTTTGTTCCTCATTCTCGGGATCTTGTATGTGCTCGTGCTGGCCAACGATCTGGGCACCCGTGGGATTATTATCAGTATCATCGTGCCCGGCGCAGCAGGCTATTATCTGCCCAAATACTGGATCGAACGACGCCGACAAGAACGCATGGAGCAGATCGAATCCGGTTTCCCCGACGCGCTTGACCTGATGCTGGTCTGCGTGGAGGCGGGTCAGTCCCTGGACCAATCCATCCTGCGTGTGGCCAATGAAATGAAGTCGGGCTACCCGGCGCTCGCCGAAGAATTTGAAATGGTCGCGAACGAAATGAAAGCCGGTAAGGACCGGATTACCGTTCTCAAGGACATGTCGGAGCGCGCTGGCGTGCAAGACGTAGGCTCCTTTGTGACTGTTTTGATCCAATCCGCCAGCTTTGGTACGTCCATTGCGGACGCCCTTCGTGTCTATGCCTCCGAAATGCGTGACAAAAGGGTCATGCGTGCGGAAGAAAAAGCCAATATCCTGCCGACAAAACTCACCCTTGGGACTATGATGTTTACCGTGCCCCCGCTGATGATTATTCTGATCGGGCCTTCGGTCTATGGCATCTATGTGAACCTCAATGGTGGCTAAACTCTCATGCTCAGGTGGGCGAGCGGACTTTTTCTGACGATTTTGCTTGCGGGGTGTGATCAACCCCCGCCGGAACTGCCTGGCAATGGCGATCCGTTTGCCCCGTTTGGCGAGGTGACAGATCGCGATTCAGTTGACGGATTGATCGTCGGGCACCGACTGATGAGCTCTGGCGAATATGAACTTGCTTTGCGGGCCTATTACCGCGCCGCCGGAGAGACCGGCACAACCGTCGATGTTCTCAGTGCTTTGGGCTCTGCCAACCTGAAGTTGGGGCGTTTGGGCCAAGCCGAAAAGCTGCTGCGCAAGGCGGTCAAGGAAGACCAGACCTTCGTCCCCGCCTGGAACAATCTTGGGGTAGTTTTGATGACCCGCGGCCAGCCCGGAGAAGCCAGCCGCGTCTTCCAGACAGCCTTCGCGCTCGATAGTGGCAAATCGGACGAGATTCGCGAAAACCTGCGCCTCGCGCTCGCAAAACTGGAAAATCCGGCGTATACTGTCGATCAAAATAACGAAGCGTTTGACTTGGTGCGACGAGGGCAAGGCAACTACCTGCTGCTTCAAACACCCTGATCAACCGCAATTGAGAGCAGTAAAGGACGCAAAATGCGCCAATTGAAGACAGGTATTCTGTGCCTTCTGGGCACAGTCGCACTCGCAGCATGTGAAAACACTGGCGATAGCGATACGGAAAAAGCACTCAAAAACGTCAATGTTATTGACCAGACGAACCTCAACGACATCATGTTGACGGTCGCTGATCCTGAAGAGGCCGTGGCCTATTTCCAACGCGCCTCCGCACAGGAACCCAAACGGATCGACTTGCAACGCGGTCTGGGACTGTCCTTGATCCGCGCCAAACGTGCAACCGAAGGCGCTGTTATCTGGTCGCGTGTCGTGGCCCATGAGGATGCAACAAACGCGGACAATGTCTCCTACGCAGACGCGCTGATTAGAACAGGCGCCTGGGACAAAGCCGAGGATATTCTCGACACGATCCCACCCACCTATGAAAATTTCGACCGCTACCGGCTGGAGGCGATGATCGCTGACAGCAACAAGGAGTGGAAAAAGGCCGACAGTTTCTACGAAACCGCCGTTGGCCTGACGACGCGCCCCGGAAATGTCCTCAACAACTGGGGCTATTCGAAACTGTCACGCGGTGAATATAGCGAGGCCGAAGCACTGTTTGGCGAAGCGATCACCTACGATCCAAGCCTGTTTACCGCCAAAAACAACTTGGTTCTGGCCCGCGGCGCGCAGAAAAACTACACGCTGCCGATCATCAAAGTAACCCAGACCGAACGGGCGCAGCTGCTTTATACATTGGCCTTGGCGGCCGTGAAGCAGGGCGATCTGAACACCGGCAAAACCTTGCTGGAGCAGGCGATAGAGACGCACCCGCAGCATTTTGAGGCGGCGGTTAACTCCCTGACAAAGCTGGAAAAAGCTTAAACAATGGGGTTGGCGAGCGTTCCGGCGCTGTGGTTTCTGCCCTTCGTGATCCCGATCGCGGTCTGGGCCGCCTATAGCGATTTGTCCCGCATGAAGATCCCCAACAAATCCGTCTTGGCTTTGATGGCGGTTTTCATTGCTGTGGGGGTCCTTGCCCTCCCGTTTGCAGAATTTGGCAGCCGAATACTTCATTTTGCAGCCGTTCTATTGCTGGGATTTGCCGCCAGCGCCGCTGGTTTGATCGGCGCTGGTGATGCCAAATTCGCAGCAGCGATGGCCCCGTTCTTTGCGCTTCAAGACCTCTCGATGGCGTTGTTTTTGTTGGCCGGTTGCGTGATCTTCGGGTTTGTCAGCCACCGCCTCGCCCGCGCTGTGCCCGCAATCCGCAACGCCGTGCCAACCTGGCAAAGCTGGTCGGAGACCAAGCAATTCCCGATGGGCTACCCATTGGCGCTGACATTGGTGGTCTATCTGGCCCTGCGCGCCTTCTGAACCGCTCCCTTATTGCGACGAATTGCGGCCCAATTAATGCCGTAAAACTAAGCTAATCATTGGAAAATTCACCGAAAAGGGCTGATCCAATGAATATGCATGTTCCTCCCAGCGTTGTCGCACCCGCCCCGCCGCGCTCGTTGAAAGACACCGGGCTCAGCATCGTGATGATGCGCGATATTCTGTTGAAAACCGTGTTTCGGAAGAACCTGGAGACGGTGAATGAAATTGCCGATGCGCTTTGCCTGACCATGCCGCTGGCCCAACAGCTGGTCGAGATTGCCCGCGAACAAAAGCTGATGGAAGCGCAAGGCACGCTGCATGCCGGATCGGGCAGCGAAATGACGTTTCAATTGTCTGATACCGGCAAGGCCCGCGCGCTTGATGCGCTGAGCCAATCTGAATATTACGGCCCCCTGCCCGTTCCGTTGGACATGTACAAAGAACAGGTGGAGCGTCAATCCGTGCGCAACATTCAGATCACCCAAGAACGCCTGATGGGGTCCATGGGGCATCTGATCTTGCCAGAAGACCTTGTCGACAACCTTGGCCCCGCCGTCAGCTCTGGCCGGTCGATCCTGCTATATGGCCCTCCCGGAAACGGTAAGTCCGCGATTTCAAACGGTATTCGCGATGCGCTGGGGGACAATATCTACATCCCGCATTGCATCGAATATGCCGGTCAGGTCGTGACCATGTATGACCCGATCGTACACACGATTACCAAGGCGGATGAAGAAGCGACAACGTCGTCGCTGCGCCGCACCGATAACCGCTTCGACAAGCGCTATATTCTATGTGAGCGCCCGACAGTTATGACCGGCGGTGAATTGTCGCTGAGCATGCTGGATCTTAACTATAATTCCACCTCGCGCACCTATCAGGCGTCGCTTCAGCTGAAATCAACCGGCGGCGTGTTCATCGTGGACGACCTTGGCCGTCAGGAAGAACCACCACAGGCCTTGATCAACCGTTGGATCGTTCCGATGGAAGCCGGCTACGACATTCTGGCGCTGCAATCTGGCGAGAAGTTCGAAGTTCCTTTCGATACGCTGGTGATTTTTTCGACCAACTTCCACCCGAACGAGATGTTTGACGGCGCGGCCTTGCGGCGGATTTTCTACAAGATCAAGATCGACGGTCCGACGCAGGAGGAATTCCTGAAGGTTCTGGCGCTTGTCGCGAAGAAAAAGAAAATCTCGATGAATGAGGAATCGCTGATCCATCTTCTCAAGAAAAAATATCCGACGATCGATAACCTGTTTGCCAACTACCACGCAAACTTCCTGATCGATCAGATGATCTCGGTCTGCGACTATGAAGGCATCCCCTACCAAATGTCGCCAACATTGATCGACCGCGCGTGGGCCAACATGTACGTGGTCGACGAAGAGATCAAACACTGACGCAAACCTGTTGTTCATAGCTTAACCCCGGCGCAAATCGCGCTATGGTTAGGCTATGCGCGCACTCCCTGCTTCCATTTCTGATTGGTTTACGAACCGCGGTTGGTCCATCCATCCGCACCAACACGACATGTTGCTGGCCGCGGCCGAGCCGTCGACCTTGCTGATCGCGCCGACGGGTGGCGGCAAGACGATGGCGGGCTTTTTGCCAACCTTGGCAGAGCTCGCCAGTAACCCTCGGCCCGGATTGCACACGCTCTATATCTCGCCGCTCAAGGCGTTGGCCAATGACATCAAACGCAATTTGCGGGCGCCGGTGGAGGAAATTGGCCTAGATATTCGCATCGAAGACCGCACCGGGGACACCACACAGACCCAGCGAAAACGGCAACGCGCTGACCCGCCACATATCCTGTTGACGACCCCAGAGAGCTTGGCTCTGCTGCTCAGCTACGAGGACGCACCTCGAATTTTCAATGGATTGCAACGGGTTATCGTGGACGAAATCCATGCTCTGGCGGAGTCCAAACGTGGCGATCAGTTGATGTTGGCGCTTAGCCGGTTGCAAACTCTTGCGCCTGATCTGCGCCGCGTGGGGCTGTCGGCCACGGTTGAAGACCCAGACGCCATCGCGCAATTTCTGGCCTGCCACCCGAATAAAACGCGATTGGTGCAAGCAGATCCCGGCCCAGACCCCGATATCACAATGCTGGAAACCGAGACGCCGCCGCCTTGGTCGGGGGCTGGTGGAAAATATGCGATCCCGGCTGTTTTGGACCTCGTCCGGGCCCATAATACGACGCTGATCTTTCACAACACACGCGCACAGGCAGAGATTTTCTTCCACAATCTTTGGCTCGCCAATGACGACCAACTTCCCATCGGCATCCACCACGGATCGCTGGCCCGCGAACAGCGTGCCAAAGTGGAAGCCGCGATGGTTGCAGGGCACCTCAAAGCGATTGTGTGCACGGGCAGTCTTGATCTGGGCATCGATTGGGGCGATGTCGATCTGGTCATCCAGATCGGTGCGCCCAAGAATGTCAAACGATTGGTGCAGCGAATAGGCCGCGCAAATCACCAATATAACGCGCCGTCCAAGGCCGTTCTGGTCCCCGCAAACCGGTTCGAAATCGTCGAATGCAAGGCCGCGCTTGATGCCGTCATAGCACATGAGTTGGACGGTGATCCCCGCGGCCCCGGCCCTCGCGATGTCCTATGCCAGCACATCTTGATCCGCGCCGCGAGCAGTCCTTTTTCAGCCCCTGAACTCTATTCAGAGGTCACAACCGCAGGGCCCTACCAGCACTTAACCCCTGAAGAGTTTGAAGCCTGTCTGGATTTTTGCGCCACGGGTGGATACGCGCTGAGGGCGTATGACAAATACCAGCGGTTGGTGTATCGCGACGGCAAATGGCAGCTTCGCGACCCACGGGCAGCCAAACAAATCCGGATGAATATCGGCACGATTCTGGACAGCGAAACGCTGAAAGTGCGGTTGAAAAACCGGATGGGCGGCGCGCCTTTAGGCGAGGTTGAAGAAAGCTTTGCGGCCACGCTCACCAGCGGTGACACGTTCCTGATCGGCGGGCAGGTTGTCCGCTACGAAGGCCTGCGCGAGATGGTGGTCGAAGTGACGCGGCACGCGACGAAATCACCAAAAATCGCTACGTTTTCCGGCACAAAATTTGCCACCTCAACCCAGTTGAGCGACCGTATCCTGTCTATCTTCGCACAACCCAACTGGCCCGATTTGCCCACGCATACGGCAGAATGGCTGGCCTTGCAGCGCCATGCCTCCCGACTTCCTGAAAAGGGCCGACTGCTGATCGAAACCTTCCCTCATGAAGACCGGTCGCACAGCTGCATCTACGGGTTTGCCGGGCGCAACGCACAGCAAACATTGGGCCTGCTTTTGACAAAACGTATGGAAGAGCAAGGCCTTGATCCGCTTGGGTTTTTGGCGACAGATTATGCGACGATGATCTGGGGGCTGACACCCATGAAGGACCCTGAGCCCTTGTTCGAATTGGATGGATTGCGCGACGGGTTGGAGACTTGGCTGGCGGGAAACGCGGTCATGAAACGAACCTTTCGTGCTTCGGCTATCGTGGGCGGATTGATCGACAGAATGACTGTTGGGAAGCGAAAGTCGGGGCGTCAGGCGACGTTCTCCAGCGACATTCTTTATGACACATTGCGCAAATATGACCCTGAACATTTGATGTTGGATATCACGCGGGAAGAGGCGATGAAGGGCTTGATCGATTTCGGCCGAATAGAGCATATGGTGGCGCGCGCGCAAGGTCAGATTGACCACCTTGTGCTGGATCGGATCACACCTTTGGCCGCGCCGCTTTTTCTGGAAGTCGGCAAAGTCCCCGTCAAAGGCAAAGCCGAAGAGCGTTTGATGGCCGAAGAAGCGGAGCGCCTGATGGCGATGGCGACAACACCGTGAGCTTCCGCTTGCCAATGGGCCGCCAATTTGGCACGAACGAAGCATGAACGTATTTCGCTTTTCCTTTCAGGGTTGCCATTTGGAGGCGTCTGGTGCGGGTGCCTTGTTTTGGCCGGAAGAGCGGATTTTGGTCGTTTCCGACCTGCATCTGGGAAAGTCTGAACGCATCGCGCGGCGCGGCGGCCAGATGTTGCCTCCCTATGAAACGATCGACACACTGACGCGGCTGGACAGCGAGATCGAGCGAACCAAGCCCTCCGTCGTGATCTGTCTGGGGGACAGTTTTGACGATTTGCAAGCCGGGGCTGCGCTGGACCCGCAGATCTTGGACTGGACAACACGGCTGATGGCCGGGCGCAGCTGGGTCTGGATCGAGGGCAACCACGACCCCGGACCGCTGGAAATTGGCGGCACGCATCTGTTTGAATATCGCGTCGGCCCTCTGGTCTTTCGCCATATCGCAACGCCGGGCGCGCGCGGCGAGGTTACTGGCCATTTCCACCCGAAAGCGCGGATGCAAATGCGCGGGCGGACGATTACGCGCCCGTGCTTCTTGTTTGATGTTCACAAGCTGATCTTGCCGGCGTTTGGCACCTATACCGGCGGTCTTTACACCGACAGCCCCGCGTTTGAGACCCTTCTGGGCGGCACGGCTCAGGCCATTCTGACAGGGCAAACACCCTGCCAGATCCCTATGCCAAGGTAAGGTTTAGGCGGTCAGCCCTTCAGGCTCAGCCAACCCGTTCGCGCGGCAACAGGCTGTCAACGTATTGGCCAGAAGACACGCGATTGTCATAGGCCCGACGCCACCCGGAACCGGAGTGATTGCACCTGCCACCTCGGCACAGCTTGCATAATCGACGTCGCCCACAAGACGGGTTTTGCCCTCACCTTTTTCAGGTGCGTCAAGCCGGTTAATGCCCACGTCGATGACAGTTGCGCCCGGTTTGATCCAATCGCCCGGCACCATTTCCGGACGGCCAACGGCGGCGACGACGATATCCGCCCCACGTACGACCGCTGGCAAATCCTTAGTCCGCGAATGCGCGATGGTGACGGTACAGCTGTCGCCCAGCAGAAGCTGCGCCATCGGTTTGCCAACAATATTGCTGCGTCCGATCACGACCGCGTTCATTCCGCTGAGGCTGCCATGATAGTCACGAAGCATCATCAGGCAGCCAAGTGGCGTGCACGGCACCATCGATTTCTGCCCCGTCCCCAGAAGGCCGACATTGGAGATATGAAACCCATCCACATCCTTCGCCGGAGAGATCGAGTTGATCACTAGGTCTTCATTCAGGTGCTTTGGCAAAGGCAATTGCACAAGGATCCCGTGGATCGTCTCGTCATTGTTCAACTGGTCAATCAGTGCCAGAAGATCCGCCTCGGAGGTATCGACGTCCAGCTTATGCTCGACACTTTTCATACCAACTTCAACGGTTTGCTTGCCTTTGGAGCGGACATAAACCTGGCTTGCTGGGTCTTCACCCACAAGAACCACAGCCAGTCCAGGCGTGATCCCATTGTCGTTCACCAAACGGGTGACATGCTCAGCCACTTGCGCGCGCACGGTCGCCGCGAAGGCTTTGCCATCAATAACTTTTGCGGTCATTGAGAATTCCTCTTTGTGTTTCTGTGGGGCCTGAAAAAGCTGGAGGGTCTTGACCCGCAAGCTCTGGGCGAGACGCGCTCGATGCGCGGCACGCTCAGGCTCCTGACGGATTGATCTTTAGAACAGACCTTCGATCTGCCCGTTCTCGTTCAGCATGATGGCTTCGGCAGATGGCACGCGGGGCAAGCCCGGCATGGTCATGATCTCACCGCAGACGACAACCACAAAGCCCGCACCGGCGCTCAGGCGAACTTCTCTGATCGGCAAGCTGTGACCTGTTGGGGCCCCGCGCAAGTTCGGATCGGTCGAGAAGGAATACTGCGTCTTCGCCATACAAACCGGCAGATTGCCATAGCCCGCATCTTCCCACTCTTTCAGCTGATTGCGAATTTTACTGTCAGCTAGTACTTCGTCAGCGCGGTAGATCTTCTTGGCCACGGTTTCGATCTTGGCCATCAGGCTCAGATCATCTGCGTAAAGCGGTGCGAAGTTTCCAACGCCGCTTTCCGCAATTTCTGCCACGCGGGTTGCAAGTTCTTTGGTACCTTCAGAGCCCAGTTCCCAATGCTTGCACAAGATCGCTTCAGAGCCCTGCGCTTCGACGTAGGCCTTCACGGCGGCGACTTCAGCATCGGTGTCAGTGACGAAGTGGTTGATCGCGACGACCACGGGGACGCCGAAGGATTTGACGTTCTCGATATGGCGGCCAAGGTTTGAGCAGCCTTTCTTGATTGCTTCGACATTTTCCGGACCAAGGTCGGCTTTGGCAACGCCGCCGTTCATTTTCATGGCGCGGCATGTGGCCACCAGCACGACACAATCAGGTGCAAGACCCGCTTTGCGGCATTTGATGTTCATGAATTTCTCAGCGCCAAGGTCAGCCCCAAAGCCAGCCTCTGTCACCACGAAATCCGCGAGCTTCAGCGCCGTTGTCGTCGCCACAACCGAGTTACAGCCATGGGCAATATTGGCAAATGGACCACCGTGGACGAAGGCCGGATTGTTTTCCAACGTTTGCACAAGGTTCGGCTGCATCGCTTGCTGCAGCAGAACGGTCATCGCTCCATCGGCTTTGATATCGCGCGCGAAGATCGGTTTACGGTCGCGCGTATAGGCCACGATAATATCGCCCAGACGTTTTTGCAGATCATCCAGATCCGTTGCCAGACACAGGATCGCCATAACTTCAGAGGCCACAGTGATGTCGAAACCGGTCTGACGCGGGAAACCATTGGCAACGCCACCAAGGCTGGAGACGACATCGCGCAGCGCCCGGTCGTTCATGTCCAGAACGCGTTTCCAGGTCACGCGGCGCTGGTCGATATCAAGCGCATTGCCCCAGTAGATATGGTTGTCGATCATCGCGCTAAGCAGGTTATGTGCTGACGTAATCGCGTGGAAATCGCCTGTGAAGTGCAGGTTCATTTCTTCCATTGGAACAACCTGCGCGTAACCACCGCCAGCGGCGCCGCCCTTCATGCCAAAGCACGGACCAAGGGAGGCTTCGCGGATACAAATCGCGGTTTTCTTGCCAATGGCGTTCAGACCATCGCCCAGACCAACCGTTGTGGTGGTCTTGCCTTCACCGGCCGGGGTCGGGTTGATCGCGGTGACGAGGATCAGTTTGCCGTCCTTCTTACCCTTTTGCGCGGCAATGAACTCGGCCGAGACCTTTGCCTTGTCATGGCCGAACGGCAGAAGGTCAGCATCCGGGATGCCCAGCTTCGCGCCGATCTCTTGAATAGGGCGCTTTTTGGCTTCCCGTGCGATCTCGATGTCTGATTTATAGTCCATGACGGTAATCCTCCAAAACTGGTCATTTTGGTCAGGGGTACTCTGTCGTATACCGTCAGCGAAGTGGATTTACGACATTCTAGCACGCAGAACCGCCTGCATGCCGCTAAATCGTTTCATATTGGAAACTTTGGTTTAGGTCAGGCCAGCCCAGGCCCGTTGGTCAGGAATGTGCAAACTGACCGTGTCGCCGACTTTCAAAACGCCTTCGCACTCCACCCAAGCCGTGACACCCCGTTTGCCTTTCGCGGCACTTTTGAACCCTTTGCCATGCCCCGGCGCGTCCTCTTCGATCGACGGCACAGGCAGGTGGCAGGGGCGGTTTTCCATGTCTACGGTCAAGGTCGCCCCGCTTTCTGATTGCAACCGGGAGGAGGGCGGGATGTGGGTGAAATCGGGAATACCTTCGATCACGACAGTCGCGCCGCACCATTCCGGGTTGAACGCATCGACCCCGATCTCTTTGGCGACCTCCGCCATTTCTTCGGCTGAGACGATGCACAACTGGCGGGTGTTTCTGATCTCCGTGCCTTTGGGGTATTGCGATTTAACCCGGCTGCAGGAGGCCCGCGTCAAACCGCCGTGATCTTCCCCTTCAATGCCCGCGAAACTGACCCTGGCTTCCTGGATCGGTTGCGAGCGCAAGGCCGCGTCGCGGTCCGGCACGACACCCAGCCATACAATCTTGCCGGTTAGTCCTGTGGGTTTCAAAGCGGGCATGGTGCAACCTCCGATCCTGTTTGGGATGTTGTGCCAGCCTTGCCGGATGCTGTCCAATGGCAATGTGTTACATATGCTATCATCAATAAAAAACGCCGCCCGGACAGACCCGAGCGGCGTTTTCGTATTTCTCTGTTCAAAGCCTGTTATGCGGACGGTTCCGGGCTCATGTCGCCATCAGACTTGGGAGTCTTGGTCTTCTTCGTCTTGGGAATAGCCGCGACGGAGGTTGTCGTGCCACTATCAGGCGTATCGTCCTCGTCGTCGTCGTCGTTGAGCGGCTCACCCGCGATCACGCGTGCGATCTCGTTGCCGGTCAACGTCTCATATTCCAGCAAGCCTTGGGCCAGACGTTCCCAATCGTCATTCTTCTCTGTCAGAATGCGTTTGGCGGTCTCGTAACCTTCATCGATCAGCTCTTTCACCTTTTGATCAATGATCTTCTGGGTTTCCTGGCTGTGGGACGTCCCGCCACCATAGGTGCCCAGATAGGATTGCTGTTCATTGGCGTAATCCACATGACCCAGCTCTTCGGAGAACCCAAATTGCGTGACCATCGCGCGTGCAATCTTGGAGACCTGCTGGATGTCGGAGGTCGCACCAGAGGTGACATTTTCCGGGCCAAACTTGAGTTCTTCCGCAACCTTGCCCCCCATCGCCATCGCAATTTTAGAGGTGTACTTGGTGCGTGACACGCTGAGCTGATCACGCTCCGGCAAGCTCATTACCAGACCTAGGGCGCGTCCCCGCGGAATGATCGTCGCTTTGTGGATCGGGTCATGCTGCGGCACGTTCAGGCCTACAATCGCGTGGCCTGCTTCGTGATAGGCGGTCAGTTTTTTCTCGTCCTCGGTCATCACCATGGAGCGACGTTCCGCGCCCATCATGACTTTGTCTTTGGCATTCTCGAAATCTTCCATCGTCACAAAACGACGTCCGAAACGCGCAGCCATCAAAGCGGACTCATTGACCAGGTTGGCCAGATCCGCACCAGAGAACCCGGGCGAGCCGCGGGCGATGATGCGAAGATCCACGTCAGGACCCAGTGGTACCTTACGCGCATGCACGCGCAGAATCTTCTCGCGGCCTTTGATGTCAGGGTTGGGCACCTGCACCTGACGGTCGAACCGACCCGGACGCAGCAGCGCAGGGTCCAAAACGTCAGGACGGTTGGTGGCAGCCACGATGATGATACCTTCATTGGCCTCAAAGCCATCCATTTCCACCAAAAGCTGGTTCAATGTTTGCTCACGCTCGTCATTGCCACCACCGTAGCCTACGCCCCGGGACCGGCCAACGGCGTCAATCTCGTCGATGAAAACGATACAGGGCGCATTCTTTTTGGCCTGCTCGAACATGTCGCGCACGCGGGATGCACCCACACCAACGAACATTTCAACAAAGTCGGAGCCTGAGATCGTAAAGAACGGCACGCCCGCTTCGCCTGCAATCGCACGCGCAAGCAGTGTTTTACCGGTACCGGGAGGGCCAACAAGCAGCGCACCTTTTGGAATTTTACCGCCAAGGCGTGAAAATTTCTGCGGGTTGCGCAGGAATTCCACGATTTCTTCCAACTCGTCCTTGGCCTCGTCGATGCCAGCGACATCGTCAAAGGTTACCCGGCCATGCTTTTCGGTCAGCAGTTTCGCACGCGACTTGCCGAAGCCCATCGCCCCGCCTTTACCACCGCCTTGCATGCGGTTCATGAAGAAAATCCAGATGCCGATGATCACAAGGAACGGCAAAAGCGTACCGACATAGGCCAAAATGCCATTTTGCTCCTGCGGTCTAGCGTCGATTGTAACGTTGTTTTCCAGCAGCGTCGGCGTCACATCGACACCGTTCGGCTTGATGGTCGCAAATTGCTCATTGCCGGAATTGATGATGATCTGCTCCCCATCCAGCGTCACCGAGCTCACTTCGCCGCGCTCAACACGCTCTACAAAGTCAGAATACGGGATCGTTCTGGATGAGACGGCGGATTGGCCACCACTGAACAGGTTGAACAGAGCCAGGATCAGCAGAAAAAGCACGACCCAGAAAGCGATATTTCGCGCGTTGCCCAAAAGAAATCTCCTAATTAGTCGGCTTCAGGTCCTCCCAAAGCCACTGCTCTAAGATAGACATTCGTACCCGGCATTCAATGTGAAAGCGTAAACGAATCCACAGGTTTTACATATAGTGCCAGCGTCGCAGGTCAAATGCTCCGACCCGCGCGGCGCAGATCATCACGGAAATCTGACACCAATTGGGCACTCCAGCCGTTATTTTCCGCTGTAAGTGGTGCTGCGACAAGGGTTTGGCCGCGCCAGATCGCGGGGCTGGACAGAAGCGAGATACGCGGCAATCCGCCGCCACGCCAGTCGCCGCATTGTGAAAGCCCGGCCTCACCTAACGCCGCGATGCGCAGATCCGGCGCATGTGGCCCCTCTAAGCGCCACCGATTGTCCCAGATTTGATCGGTTGCGCAGTCAACATCGCGCACTGTGTTCCATTCGCGTGTGATCCGCGTCTGACCGTCCGCAAAGGTCGCGATGCAGCCCGCCAGCAGATGTTTTCCGGTCGCCTCCAGCCCGTTTTGCAGTTGCGAAATTGCGGCCCCGCGCGGGGCAAATTCGGCACCAGACATCCAGTGCAGAACACGGCTGAGAAGACGGCGGCGTATCTCAACAGGCGCGTCCGGAATGTCCGCAAGCAAGACGTCACCTTGATCAAGCTGAACAGAATCGCGTGCCGCCTGTGCAACATAGTGATCAAGCGCGTCGCGAACATCGCCCAGATGCTGCGCGCTTTGGCTCAGGTTTTGGATGCTTAGCCCCAGATCGTCAAACTGCCCCATCGCGTTGCGCAATCGAACCCGCTCAAACTGCGGATCTTCATTGCTGGGATCATCGACCCATGTCAGGCCGTGGCGCAAAAGATGCGCGCGCAATGCCGCCCGGCTGGAGCGCAGAAATGGCCGCAGCCACGTCACGCCATCGCGCGAAAATACCCGGCGCATTTCCGACAGCCCGTCAACACCTGCCCCACGCGCCAAACGCATCAAAAACGTTTCGGCCTGATCATCCTGAGTGTGGCCAAGGGCGATGTGATCAACGCCTGTTTCGCGCGCCCAGTCTGCCATCAAAGCGTATCTGGCGTTGCGCGCTTCAGCTTGCAGATTGCCTGCCCCGTCCCAGTCCTGCCAACGTCTTACATCGTGGCGGATCCCCAGCTTGTCGCAAGTCTCGGAGACGAATTCGGCTTCTTGCTCTGCCTCGGGGCGCAGCCCGTGGTTCACGGTGATTGCGGCAACAGAAATCCCGCGCGCGCGCGCAGCACCTGACAGGAGATTGAGCGCCGCAATGGAATCGCTGCCGCCCGAAACTGCCACACCCAGCTTCGCCGGGGTTTGCGCGTCCAGAAGGATACCCGCAGCTTCAAAAAGCGCGTCGTCAGCGTCGCTCAAGAGCAGCCCAATTGACCGCGCGAAGCATTTGCAGGGGCAACCTGATCAGACCCTGGGAAGCGGTTTCCCACCTCTGCAAGCATCAAACAGGCTTCCGCACTTTGACCAAGCTCATTGAGCGCAAGCCCCAGTTTATAAAGCGCTTCTGGCGCGCGTGCATCTTGGGGGGAGCCGGAAAAGCTTTCCAGATAGGCCCGCGCGGCGGAGTTCCAATCGCCAGTTTGGCCCAACGCCTCCCCGCGCAGGAAATGTGCTTCACCGCTAAGCGGTCCGCCGGGGTAGTTCTGCGTGAAGGCCGCAAACTGTCCGGCAGCCTCTTCGTAATTACCAGCCTCAAGCGAGGCTTGCGCGGCCTCAAAATCGGACTGCTCGCCGACGGCCAGTTCCGCGACCTCGGTTTCTGGCGCAGTTTGCCCACCTTGCGTGGCAACCCCGGTTCCGGTTTCGCCTCCCAAACTCGCTTGTTCCGGCAAGTCTGCCAGATCGCAATCAGGTGTCAGCTCACACAGGCGGAACTGCAAGTCTCCGATCTGGTTTGTGCCGTCACCGACGATCCGATTGATCCGGTTCTGCAAACCTTCGGTTTGGCTGGTCAAACTGGCCACGGCCGCTTCAATCGCATTCAGACGGTCAATGCCCGACTGGCCACCCAGATTGACCTGCGGGCCACTTGTCGTCGACAGTTCCCGGTTGAGTTTCTGGATTTCCAAGGACAGAACCGACAGCTCCTGCCTGATATCGGCAAGCGTTTGCGTGCGGTCCTGCGCAAGGGCAGGACCCGACAACGCGATGGCTGCAATTACGGCGAATGCGCGAAACATGGCGATCCTCTTAGCTTCCCAAACCGGCTGAGATCACAGTCACAGCACGGCGGTTCTTGGCGTAGCAATCCTCGGAAGAGCAGACCTCAAGCGGACGCTCCTTGCCGTAGGTCACGGTGCGCAGACGGTTGTCGGCAACACCATTTGCCACCAGATAATCCCGCGCAGCAGATGCGCGACGCGCACCCAGGGCAAGGTTATACTCGCGCGTGCCCTGCTCGTCGGCGTGACCTTCGATAATGGCTGTATAGGTGCCGTTGTCCTGCAACCAGCGCGCTTGCTGGGCCAGTGTCGACTGCGCCGTCGCGGTCAAAGTGCTTTGATCTACCTCGAACAAAACCCGATCTCCGATTGTTTCGGAGAAATAAGCAGGGCTGGAGGGATCAAGCGCGCTAGTGCTGACGCCATTTGTGCCAGAGCCGTTTCCACTTCCACTGCCGCCAAAGCGGTCAAACGGGTTTTGAGAACACGCCGCAAGCACCAGCATCGCGGACAAAAGGGCAGCTTTTGAGAGAAGTTTCATATCAGTTGATCCTTATGGGTCATTATCTTTGCTCGATTGCGCGCAGCTTAGCACTATTGTCGCGCGGTGGGAATCCACGGTTTATTTCAAAAGCGGCGACCAGGACGGGTCAGACCCGCCGGTTTGTACAGCCTTCAAATTGCGCCCGGAAATATCGACGGAATAGAGCGTCGAGGACCCGCTGGCCCCGGAACTTTCCCGCGTAAACATGATCACCCGGCCATTGGGGGCCCAGGTCGGTCCCTCGTCCAGAAAGGACGCCGTCAGCAGGCGCTCTTCGCTGCCATCAAGACGCATCACGCCGATATGAAAGCGGCCACGGTTCTGCTTGGTGAAGGCCACCAGATCGCCGCGCGGGCTCCAGACCGGGGTGCCGTAGCGGCCTTGCCCGAAGCTGATGCGCGTAGGTTCCCCGCCATTGGCGTCCATCACATAAAGCTGCTGCGTGCCGGAACGGTCGCTTTCAAAAACGATCTGGCTGCCATCGGGCGAATAGCTCGGCGCGGTCTCGATAAAGGGCGAATTGGTCAGTTGCGTGCGCTGACCAGTGCCCAAATTCAGCTTGTAAATGTCAGTGTTTGAGCCTTGCGTGAGCGAGAAGACGACGTCTTGCCCATTGGGTGCAAAACGCGGCGCGAAGCTCATCGTGCCGGGCTGCTCTTCCAGGCCGCGCCGCTGCACGCTGGCCACATCCAGCACATAAATCTTCGGGAAACCCGTTTCGTAAGACGTATATAACACCCGGTCGCCATTGGGCGAGAACCGCGGTGCCAGCACGATGGAGCTGTCATCAGTCAGAAACTGCTGGTTCGCCCCGTCATAATCCATCACCGCCAAACGCTTCTTGCGTAGGTTTTTCGGCCCGGTTTCAGAGACATAGACGACGCGGCTGTCGAAATAAGCCCCCTCGCCCGTGATCCGCGAATAGACCGCATCGGCCACCTTGTGGGCCATGCGTCGCCAGCCATCTTGCGAGCCTACAAATTGCAACCCACTGCCCAGCTGGTTTTCTGCAAACACATCATAGAGGCGGAATTTCACGATGATCTGGCCATCACCCGTTGTGCTGACGGCACCTGTGATCAAAGCCTGCGCATTGATCGCCTTCCAGTCGGCATATTGCACCGCCCCGTCAAAGTTGGAAATCTCGGAGATAAACGCATCCGGCGAAATCCCCCGAAACAGGCCAGAGCCTTGCAGATCGGCGGTAATCACCTCCACCAGATCTCGGGCCAGCTGATCCGCACCTGCGGTTTCCGCCACAAATTTTGGGGCCGCAAAGGGAAGCGGTTCAATCACACCTTCGGTAATCTCAATCCTCAAAGGGCCGTCCTGCGCCACCAAAGGCGTGCCAAACAGCAGCATTAATCCTGTGAAACTTGCGTTCAAAAACCGCTTCATCATTTTATCCTCATCCTTTCGGGATTGAAGGTTATCTCAACATCCTGCCATTGGCCGTATTTGTCACTGGGAAGATCATAGCCTTTTGCACCGCACCGGATCAAAGCCCGTCTTGCGGTCTCAAACGCCTGATTTACGGCAGCACCCTGCCCACCTTCGGCGGAAATCAGCTTGATGGAAGAGCTTTCCGGCTTGCCTGCGCGGTCCAGCGACATGCCCACAATCACCGTCACCCGCAGCGCATCTGTGCTGAGCGAGCCCACATTCCAGCAGCGTTGGATCGCCAGACGCAGCCCATCACGCTCGCCCGATGTCAAAGGCGGGCCGGTGGGCGCGGCAGGCTCAGGCGCTTCATTGGCCTCAGATACGGCAGCGGCAATACTATCTGCCAGCGGATCTGTCGCGGGTTCTTCTTCCGGCGCTGTCTCGGCCACTTGTGGCGGTTGCGGGCGGGCTGGACGCGCGGACGGGCGGTTCGATTGCGTCGGTGCTGCGGACACCTCTTCCTCGGCCTCGGTCACGATCTCTGTGGAGGCTTCCTCCGGCGCAGTTTCTTCCTGCGCGTCTTCCACTTGATCAGGGTCTTCGGAAGGCGCAGTGGGCGCTTGTTCATCCACATCTGGCGCGGCGTCCGGCGACGGTTCAGGTGCAGCTTCGGGGGCTACGCGCGGAGCTTCTATCGGGGTTGGCGTGGCGTCTGGCTCAACTTCTGGCGCGGCGGGCGGCTCTGGAGCTTCGGGCACAGTCGTTTCAGGTGCAGGCGGTTCCGGTAGCTGTGGTTGCTCTAGCTGTTCCGGCGCAGGTTCAGGTGCTGGCTCTGGCTCTGTGGTTGGTTCTGGGGTTGGTTCTGGCGCAGGCTCGGGTTCTGGTGCTGGTTCCGGTTCTGGCGCTTCCGGAACTTCCGGAGCCTCATTGATCGCAGGGGGTTGTGGCTGGAGCAGCGCAAACTCTTCGGACGAGATGATCGACACATCGGTTACACCGATCTCCGCCGCCTCATCGCGCGCCACGAAGAAGCCGCCGATCAGCACCCAGAGGAACAGACCCAAATGGCCTGCCCCGGATATGTAGGCCCCTTTGCGCATGCTAGCCGTCGGACCCTGTCGTGCCATCCAAGGTTGGCCCGCCTGTGTCGGTCACAAGGCCAATATCGTTGAAGCCGCCACGGTTCAAAGCGCCCATGACCTGCACGACGCGCTCATAAGGCACCGCGCCATCCGCCCGCAAAAATACCTTGTTATCTGCACGTTCCGCGGCAATCGCCCGCAGGCGCGGCACCAAATCAGACGGCGTGATCTCCGTGTTCTGGATCATCAAGATGCCACCACTGGTCACCGTGATCGTCAACGGCTCTTCCTGCTCGGTTGGCAGCGCGTTTGCGGCTGTCCGGGGCAATTCCACCGGAACACCCACGGTCAGCAACGGGGCCGCCACCATGAAGATGATCAGCAACACCAGCATCACGTCCACGAAAGGCGTGACGTTGATCTCCGACATTGGTTTGGCTTTCGACTTACGACGCCGTCCGCGCCGCCCGCCCGACGATGCGCCTTGGGGAACTGCTGTGACCATGGATCAAGCGTCCAGCTGGCGCGACAGGATGGTGGAGAACTCGTCGGCAAACGCCTCATAGCCCGAGGCGATCCGGTCCGCATCCGCGCTGAGCTTGTTGTAGAAGATCACCGCAGGGATCGCCGCCAACAGCCCCAAAGCGGTGGCCACCAGAGCCTCCGCAATGCCAGGGGCCACAACGGCGAGGTTGGTATTTTGCGAAATCGCGATTTCCTCAAATGCGTTCTTGATGCCCCAAACTGTGCCGAAAAGCCCGATAAACGGTGCCGTCGCACCTACGGTTGCCAGAAAGCCCAGACCGTAATTCAGCTTCTCGTCTTCCTTGGCAATCGCCACATCCATGGACCGCTCGATCCTCGCCGTGGCCCCGGCGATCAGTCGGCCGTCTTCCCGGTGCGATCTGCGCCATTCCGACATACCCGCCGCAAAAATCCGATGTGCGGAGCCTTTGGGTGTTTCGCCGATCCGGTCAAACAGCTCATCCAGCGGGTCACCAGACCAGAACGCCCGGTCAAACTCGGCGGCTTCCCTGCGCGCAACGCGGTAGTTGATGAATTTCTGGATGATGATTGCCCAGCCCCAGAACGAGGCCGCAATCAGCATCAACATCACCAATTTTACAGTAAAACTTGCCCGCCAAAACAGCGCCGTGACCGAAAAGTCAATCTCGCTGGCCAGCCCAATCGCTTCCGCTTCCATATTACCTGCTCGCTTTTGTTACCACTTTTTGCGTGGCTTGATTGCGTGCACTTTAATCCTTTTCAGCGGTTCTGGCTATGGGGGACAGGATAGGGCCGGATATATTCCGTTCGCATTTACGTGATCTGGCGAATTTCCGCCGGAAAACGCGTGGGACGGCCCGTACCAGTCAGGCAGATCAGCGTGACTTTGCTGGCAAAAATATGGGCATCCCCGCACCAGATGTCCTGCGACAACTCCAGCCGCGCAGCGCCCAGCGAGATGACCCCTGTACGCACCTCCAATTCATCGTCGAATTTCGCAGGCAAAAGGTAGTCCGCCTCCACCCGGCGCACCGCAAAGACGAGGTCATTTTCCGCCTTCATCGCCGCCTGATCCACGCCCATGTCGCGCACCCATTCGCTGCGCGCACGCTCAATAAATTTCAGATAATTCGCGTAATAGACGATCCCTGCCAAATCCGTGTCTTCGTAATACACCCGCAGTTTGAACCGATGGATCATTGAGGCCGCCTCCAATTTTCGTCCCAATTTGCCCAATCAGCATGCAAAAGCAACGTTTTGCAGCAGGTTTAGGGACAACTAACGCCCCAATACGCTTGATTCTTTTACCGATTCCGCGTGTCATGCGCGCGGGAGGAGTCGAAAGGCTCCCTATCGTTGTGGCCGTTGGATTTATTAATTGGTTGTGCGATTTCGTGAAGATCGCGTTAATAATGTGTGAATTCGAATTCCGACGGCTTTTCTGATCGTTGCCCCTAGGTCATGCTCTCGTGATCAAGGAGGAGACGGTCTCGTGTTGCGTGGGGATCACAAAGTGACGCTGCATATCCGCCTATTCGGAGCCTTTTCACTGGGCTGGGCGTCCGGTGAAGATATCCGGATTAGCAGTGCAAAACAGCGCGCCTTGCTGGCGATGCTGGCAACGGCCCCTGAAGGACGCCGTACCCGCGCTTGGTTGCAGGATGCATTGTGGTCCCGCTCTGGACCGACCCATGGCCGCGCCAGTTTGCGCCGCGCAGTTGCCGATCTCAGGATGCTCTTTGGGGAACGGTTTGACACGATCTTCGAAGCCACCAACACCGACATAATATTGCGCCCGGACTATGTCTGCGTTCTCGGCAGCGCCTCGGAAGGTGCGTTTCTGGAGGGCATCGACATCGCCGAGGAAGGGTTTGAGGACTGGTTGCGCGAACAAAGACAGCGCCCGGATGTGATGATCGCCGGGGTTGCAGCCGGCGTGGCAACCGTGCCGCAAACCCTGCAACAAGATACCGCCGCCGTGGTTCTGCACACGGACGACCAATTGCAGCCAACGGTCGCTGTTCTGCCGCTCGTGGCCCCACCCGGTGCTGCAGAACTGCAACCCATCGGCGACATGCTGGCCGAAGAGGTCTCCCGGCTTTTGTCCCGGTCCGAACTGCTCAACGTCATTTCGCACCTGTCTTGCCGCAACATCGACCCGCGCAGCGTCGACATCTCGGAAATCCGGTCTCTGATTGCCGCCGACTACGTCGCCTGGGGGCGGTTCCGCCATGAGGGCGATACGATCCGCGTGCAGATGGATCTGGTCGATTCCACCACTGGTCGGATCGAGGCCACACAGGACATCACCGGAAGCCAGCGCGGATTTTTGGCGGGCGACGACCAACTGGTTCTGGCAATTGGCGATGAATTGTCCCGCGGGATTATCGCCAAATCCGCCAAGGCTGCACGTCTCAAGCAGGTTGGCGACCTCGAAAGCCATACGCTCTTGATCTCTGCCGTTTCGCTGATGCACCGGCAAAGCAAGGCCAGTTTCGCGACCGCGCGTGTCTACCTTCAGGAGTTGATCGAGCGGTTCCCGCGCAATTCGATCCTGCAAAGCTGGATGGCGAAATGGCATGTTTTATGCGTCGTTCAAGGCTGGAGCCAAGATGCAGCGGCTGACGGGCAGATCGCCTCTGACCTGTCCGCGCGCGCGTTGGATCTGGCGTCTGACTGTTCCTTCTCCATGGCCATTGACGGGTTCGTAAACAACAACCTTCTGCGCCGCGTCGACACCGCGATGGACCGCTACGAGGAAGCCGTCGAAAACGATCCGAACTGCGCCTTGGCGTGGCTTTTGAAGGGCGCGCTTCACGCCTTTACCGATGACGGCGAAAAGGCTGTGCAATTTACCAGCCGCGCGCGCAAATTGTCGCCGTTGGATCCGCACCGCTATTTCTTTGACACATTATCTGCCGCCGCCAGCCTGTCCAACGACGAAAACGAGGACGCGCTGTTCTTTGCCGAACGTTCCTTGACGTTGAACGCGCGGCACACATCCACAATTCGCGCTAAAACCGTTGCTTTACAACGCCTTGGCCGCGTGGAAGAGGCGCGCGCCTCCGCCCAGGAGCTGATGCGCAAAGAGCCCGGCCTGACCGTATCCAGCTATCTCAGCCAGCACCCGGCTGCGCATTTCAACACAGGCAAGTCCTGGGCTGACGCCCTGGAAGCCGCCGGAATTCCAAAATCATAACGCGTTTCAAACAGGAGTAATCATATGTCAATTTCTTCCATTTCAGGCGGTGTCGGTGGTGTCGGTGGTGTAGGCGGTGTCGGAGGCGTAGGTGGCGTCGGAGGAGTTGGCGGCGTCGCTGGAGTGGGCGGCGTTGGCCGTGACGGAGGCGTAGTTGGCGTCCGCGGAGTCGTTGGCGGCGCAGCCAGCGTGACCCCGTCCCTTGCGGCCTCCCTGATGACCAACCGCGACGGGCTGGT
>CAYGQQ010000042.1:0-16634 GCA_964352105.1 uncultured Rhodobacterales bacterium
CCACTTGTGGCTGAGTGCGGCTGTGCAATTGCGCGCGTTGTCTTGCGCCGCAACAAAGTCTGCACAGTCCAGTCGTCACTCATCGAGAGTAAGTCTGTGCATTCCGTCCCTCTTGATCCGACATCGCCGCTTCAATTGGTGGAGCGCACAATCGGGATAACTTATCGCCCGAATGCGGTCTTCATCCCCGATCTGTCGCGCCTAGGTTGTGAAGGTTTGAACACTGAGGCGATCCTGCCGCCCGAGCCTTTGAGCTGTCCTTCCGGCCCACAATGGCCAATTGATGTGAAGCTACGCGGCCTTCTTGGTGTGATCAGTGAACAGGATCGCGACTTGATCGGGCCTATCAGTGTGGGTGCGGGAATAAACTAAAGCATCCGCCCAGCGACCGCGTCCAGTTTGGCCATCAAGGCCGGGTCGCGGTTGTCGGGTTGGGTGAGCATCGCAAACTCAAGCGCGCGGTCGCAGCCATGAGGGCAGGGGGTGCGGTTTGCGCCCAGAAGTTTTGGCAAGCCTGCCACTAGGCTGCGCGCCTTGTCTGCGTTGCCCATCAGGGTTGCTATGATCTGGGTGACGTCAACCTCTCCGTGGTCGGGATGCCAGCTGTCATAATCGGTGATCATGGCGACGGAGGCATAGCAAAGTTCCGCCTCGCGGGCGAGTTTGGCCTCGGGCATATTGGTCATGCCGATCACGTCAGCGCCCCAGACCTCCCGGTACATCTTCGATTCCGCCAGCGTCGAGAATTGCGGGCCTTCCATCGCAAGATAGGTGCCACCGTCATGCATCGTGATCCCGGCGGCGTTTCCAGCTTCCAGACAGGCCGCGCCAAGACGCGGACAGGTGGGATGCGCAACTGACACGTGGGCCACGCAGCCAGTGCCGAAGAAGCTTTTCTCCCGCGCAAATGTCCGGTCAATGAATTGATCAACAACAACAAAATCGCCTGGTGCCATGTTTTCGCGGAATGACCCGCAGGCCGAGACGGAGATCACATCCGTGACGCCCAGCCGCTTCAGCGCATCGATATTGGCGCGGTAGGGAACAGTCGTGGGGCTGTGAGTATGACCACGGCCATGGCGCGGCAGGAAGGCCATTTTCACACCCTTCAGGGTGCCGGTTAGGATGGCATCAGATGGCGCGCCCCAAGGGCTGTTCTGTTCTACCCAGCTAGCGTTTTCCAGACCGTCTATATTGTAGACACCGGACCCGCCGATCACACCAATCACTGTTTCGCTCATCGCTCTTCTCCGCCCTGAAACCCGCCAGATTTCATATTGCCGGAGGATGAAGCCAAAGGAAATGCTGCGCGCGCTGTAAACGGATCTTAATTTTCAGCGCGTATGCGCAAGAATACCGTGCATTCCCCGGTTGTTCTTGTTAGGTGGCGCACAAATCCTTTGATCCTAGCAAAATATGAGGCCAGCAGCGTGAAACGCTCCTTGATGGCGGCCCTCGCCAACAACCCGCTTATTTCCGAAATGACAGTTGGCTCCGGCACGGAGATGAGTTCCACGCGTTGGCGGATTGAGATCCTGTCGGGTCTGACCGTTGCACTGGCCCTGGTACCGGAAGCGGTGGCCTTTGCCTTTGTTGCGGGTGTGCATCCTTTGGTGGGTCTTTATGCGGCCTTCATCGTCGGGTTGATCACTGCGCTGATCGGCGGGCGTCCGGGAATGATTTCCGGGGCGACGGGGGCTTTGGCGGTTGTGATGGTGGCTTTGGTGGCCCAGCACGGCGTCGAGTATCTGTTCGCGACCGTTGTCTTGATGGGAATTTTGCAGATTCTCTCCGGGATATTGAAGCTCGGGAAGTTTATTCGCCTTGTGCCGCACCCGGTGATGCTGGGCTTTGTGAATGGGCTGGCAATCGTTATTTTCCTGGCGCAATTGAGCCAATTTCAAGTGCCGGGCAGCGCAGATGCGGCTGGGCACGGCATGGCAAATGGTGAATGGATGACGGGTATTCCGCTGGCGATCATGCTGGGGCTGACAGTGCTGACGATGGCCATTATCTGGGCCACGTCGAAGATCACCAATGCCATTCCCGCGCCGTTGGCTGGTATCGGCATCGTGGCTTTGCTGGTGATCGTCTTTGGCATTGATGTGCCACGGGTCGGCGATCTGGCCTCCATTGAGGGCGGGTTGCCCGCGTTCCATATCCCGATGGTGCCCCTGAATTACGAGACGTTTGTGATCATCCTGCCTTATGCGCTGATCCTGGCCGCGATTGGATTGATCGAAAGCCTTCTGACGCTGAACCTTGTGGGTGAGATCGTCAACAAACGCGGCGGGGCGTCTCAGGAATGTATCGCCCAAGGTGTGGCCAATACGGTGACTGGCTTCTTCGGCGGCATGGGCGGCTGTGCGATGATCGGTCAGTCGATGATCAACGTGAAATCAGGTGGCCGAACCCGGATCGCGGGTATCGCCGCTGCGTTGTTCTTGCTGACCTTTATCATGGTCGCCTCTCCGCTGATCGAACAAATTCCGTTGGCAGCGCTTGTGGGCGTCATGTTCATGGTGGTGATTGGGACTTTCGCGTGGAACTCGTTCAACATGATGCGCCGCGTGCCGCGCATTGATGCGTTCGTGATCATCCTCGTGACGGTTACGACGGTGATGTATGACCTTGCGATTGCAGTTGTTGTGGGCGTGATCGTCTCGGCGTTGGCTTATGCCTGGCAGAACGCAACGCGGATCAATGCCAAGACCTATGTGACGCCGGAAGGCGCGAAGGTCTATCAGGTTCGTGGGCCACTGTTCTTTGGCTCCGCCGAGGGCTTTTCAGAGATGTTCACTCCGGACGAGGACCCCTCGCTGGTCGTTGTTGATTTCGCAGACAGCCGGGTTGCCGATCAGTCTGCACTGCAAGCGATTGAGGCGTTGGCCGAGAAATACGAAAGCCTTGGGAAATCGGTGCAGTTGCGCCACCTGAGCCGTGATTGCCACCAGCTTTTGACCAAGGCAGGTCAGCTGATCGTCGATAGTGACGATGATCCCGATTACGAGATTGCTGTGGATTACAGCGTGCAGACGGGTATTCTGGCGGGCGGTCACTAGGACTGTCCGGGAAGCGGGAAAAGGAGGCTCTAGGCCGCCTTCTCCAGCCCAAACGCGTCATGCAGGGCTTGCACGGCTAATTCCATGTATTTGCGGTCGATCAGCACGGAGATCTTGATCTCGGAGGTGGTGATCACCTTGATGTTCACGCCTTCGGCTTGCAGCGCGGAGAACATTTTCGCGGCCACACCAGCATGGCTGCGCATGCCGATCCCAACCACAGAGACCTTGGCCACATCCGTGTCAGCCACCAGATCGTGGTAATTGATCGAGCCGCTGGCTTTCGCGGCCTGCATCGCTTTTTCAGCGCGGGCGACATCGTCTACCGGGCAGGAAAACGTCATATCCGTGCGCCCCTCTTCGGAGATGTTCTGCACGATCATATCGACATTGACGCCAGCTTCCGCCAGCGGACCAAAGATCGCCGCCGCAATCCCGGGGCGGTCAGCCACCGAGATCAGGGTCATTTTCGCTTCGTCACGGGAATAGGCCACACCGGCCACGACATTGCTTTCCACGATATCCTCCTCGGCGCACACCAATGTGCCAGCCTCATCACTCATTTCTTCAAAACTCGACAACACGCGCAGTTTCACACCGTAGCGCATCGCCAGTTCAACTGATCTTGTTTGCAGCACCTTTGCCCCCAGGGAGGCCAGCTCCAGCATTTCCTCAAACGCGATCCGGTCCAGTTTGCGTGCTTTCGAGCTGATCCGCGGGTCGGTCGTATAGACTCCGTCCACATCGGTGTAGATGTCGCAGCGTTCGGCTTCAAAGGCTGCGGCAAAGGCCACGGCGGTTGTGTCCGAGCCGCCGCGCCCGAGCGTGGTAATCCGCCCTTCATCGCTGATGCCTTGGAAGCCCGCGACCACGGCCACTTTCATCCCTTCGGCAAATTTCGCGTCCAGATTGTCGGTTGGAATTTCCTCGATACGGGCGGCCCCGTGGGCCGATGTTGTCTTCAGCGGCACCTGCCAGCCTTGCCAGCTGCGCGCAGGTACGTCCATTTCCTGTAGGGTCAGGGCCATAAGGCCAGCGGTGACGTTCTCGCCAGAGCTGACGATCGCGTCGTATTCGCGCGCGTCGTAGAAGTCAGAGGTTTCCTTGACCCAGCCCACAAGTTCGTTGGTTTTGCCGGACATGGCCGAGACGATCACGATCACCTCATAGCCATTGGCAACCTCGCGGCCGACGCGCTTGGCGGCCCGCTTGATGCGGTCGAGTGAGGCGACAGATGTGCCGCCGAATTTCATGACAAGCCTTGGCATCACGCCGCTTACCCCTTTTCTAAAACCGCCCGCTTCCTATGTCGCGGCGCACGAAAGGGCAAGCCTTCAGGTGGCTTAGAATGGCATTGGGTCGCCGTTCCACATCTCAAAGCAGCCGCTGGTGGCCAGCGACAAGTGGTCAAAACGCTTGATCAGACCAGCCGCGGCGTCTTCCACGCTGATATCGGCCATAGAGCCGCCCATCTCGGTGCGCACCCAGCCGGGGTGGTAAATGCCCACGGAAATTCCATCGCTGCGCAGGTCTGTCGCCAGATTGCGCCCAAGGTTCAGAGCCGCGGCCTTGGAGGCGCGATAGATATAGGAGCCACCTTTTGGGCGCGCGCTGGACCCCATTTGCGACGAAATAATTGCAACCTTGCTCAGGCCTTCTGCGCGCAGATGCGGCAGCAGAGCCTGGATTGTCAGAAAGACGCCGGTGACATTGGTGGCAAAGGTGTCAGCCCAGAGATCGGGCGCATAGCCCGTGTCCAGATCGGCCCCTTTGTCGAGATACACACCCGCATTGCAGACCAGAAGATCGACCGGCATGCCGTCCAGATCGGCCACCAGACCGGCCAAAGACCCCGTATCGGTGACATCAAAAGGAACAAGATCGGAGTTTACATCCGGCGTGCGTTCAGTCCCGGTGACACTGTCACCGCGTGCTGTCATCTGTTGGAAAAGCGCGCGCCCAATGCCGCGATTGGCCCCAGTGATTACTGCGTGCATGGATGATCCCCCAGCTTGTGTTCAGTTTGTTTTGCGTCCCGTGGAGAACGGCAGCGGCACAACGGGAATGCCGTCTTCCATCAGCGATCTGGCCTCTTCCAGCTTGGCCTCCCCGTAAATTGCCCGTTCAGGCGCGGTGCCTTCATGTATGGCGCGGGCTTCGGTGGCGAAGTTCGTGCCGACATTCTCGGAATTGGCCTCGATCTTGGCGCGCAGCTCTCGCATCGCCTGTTCGGCAACGCTGGCGGGGGCAGAAAGGGGGCGGTCTGGAATTGTCTCTGAAGGGACGTCCGCACCTTTGGAAACGGATTTTCCGATCCGCGGCGCCATGACCGATTTGCGAATATCAATGCTGCCACACACCGCGCAGCTGACATGTCCCGCCTTGGCAAGCGTGTCAAAAGCGGTTGCAGACTGAAACCAACTTTCGAACTCATGGGACTTGTCGCAGATCAGCGTGTAGCGGATCATTCAGAAACCTCCGAAACTCTGCTGTATCAGATAGCCGAACCCGTGGCGGATTCAAGACGCGTTAGCGTTGTAGCAAGGCCGGATCGAAATGCGCCAGAATCTTCCGCAATTCCGGTTCGCGCACCAGTTTTGACGCTTTTTTCAGGGAAAACCACTTGCGTTTGCGTTCTTTCGCTTCCGGGAAGTCGCTCAGCAGCTTCTTTACATGAACCGGGAAGACCGAAACCGCGCAGGGCAAGTTTTCTTCCTTGCTGATATATTTCGTGTAGGAATAGAGGCCCACGCAAATGTTAGAGGCTTTGCCTTGTACACCTGCCTCTTCATAGGCTTCGGTCGTGGCGGCCTGCGCGGGTGTTTCCCCCACCATCGGCCAGCCTTTTGGCAAGATCCAGCGCTTTGAGGATCTGCTGGTCACCAGCAAAATCTGCACCTCATCTTTATGCACACGGTAGCAAAGTGCGGCAAACTGCGTGCGCACGTTTCGTTTTGAGAATGCCTCCAGCTTCAAAGGAGGCTGTTTGAACTTCATCAACATGTATTTCTGCCCAAGGACTTTGGGATCTTTCTTAAGACTACGACCCATTTTCATGTCCCACCGACTAACAATACCCTAATTTCAGAGCAAATATCAAGTATTTCAAGGGGTTTTCTACTTGGAAGTGCCGGGAATGAACCTAATCTGACACGATATGACAGTCGTTCGCAGTTTCATCGGGTCAGAGATTTACCGCGCCTCCAATTATGGGGCGTGGCATCCGTTGCGAGTGCCGAGGGTGTCCACCGTGATCGATGTGTCGCGCGCTCTGGGCTGGCTTGATGCATCGCAATACGTGCCCTCGCCCCGCGCCAAGCCGAAAGCATTGCAGCTGTGGCATAGGCCCGACTATATCGTTGCCTTGCAACGGGCAGAGAAGGCGCAATCGGTCACCCCGGAAGAGGCGGCGCGCTACAATATCGGAACGCCAACCAATCCGGTCTTCCCAGAGATGTTCAGCAGACCTGCAACGGCGGCGGGTGGCTCGCTCCTGGCGGGTGAATTGCTGAAGGAGCCGGGGTTTGTCTACAACCCGGCGGGGGGGACCCATCACGGGATGCCCGGTTCAGCCAACGGGTTTTGCTATTTCAACGATCCGGTTCTGGCGATGTTGTCGTTGCGCAGGCAAGGTATCCGCCGCATCGCCTATGTCGATATCGATGCGCATCACCCGGACGGCGTTGCGCATGGCTTTGACGGTGATCCCGATTGCCGCATGATCTCTGTCCATGAAGACGGGCTTTGGCCGCGCACGGGCGGGCTTGACGAGACGGGTGGAGGCACCGCGTTCAATTTGCCGGTGCCGCGCGGGCTCAACGATGATGAGATGGCGCTGATCCGGGAGGGATTGATCCTGCCGCTGGTGGACGCGTTCAAGCCGGATGCGTTGGTGCTGCAATGCGGTGCGGACGCTGTTGAGGAGGACCCGCAAGCGCATCTTTCACTGTCCAACAATGCTCATTGGGATATTTTGCGCGCGTTGAAAGGCGCGGCCCCGCGGCTGTTGGTGCTAGGCGGCGGAGGCTATAACCCCTGGTCGGTCGGGCGGCTTTGGACCGGGGTTTGGGGGATCTTGAACGACCGCGAAAACCCGGATGTTTTGCCCGACGCGGCAGAACAGGTGCTGCGTGCGCTGCGTTTTGAAGGCAATTCGCGTGGCCGAAACCCGCCAGAGCATTGGTTCACGACGCTGCGAGACGCGCCGCGAAATGGTGCGATCAGGGACAGTATCCGAGACGGTATCAAGACGCTTCTGGCCCGCATCTAAGCGTACCGCCCGGGCTTACGTTTTCCACTTGCGCCGCGCCCGATATCCGCGCGACGGTGTGGGCCGAGACTACGCAAGAGGTTTGATGTCCCTAACGCGCCGCCAATTTATCGCTCAAAGCCTTGTTGCGGCCAGTTGCGTTGCCGGGTCGGCCTTGGCCGCACCTCCCGTGACGATATTTGCCGCCGCCAGTCTGAAAGCGGCGCTAGACCAGATCGTTGTCGACGCCGCGGTGCCTGCAAGGGTGTCTTATGCGGGCAGTGGCACGCTTGCCCGTCAGATCCTGCAAGGGGCACCGGCAGAGCTTTACATCTCGGCGCATCCGCGCTGGATGGATGAAGTGGCTGCCGCAGACCTGTTCGCGCCAGACAGCCGTGTCGATCTGTTGGGCAATTCGTTGGTCTTGATCACACCGATTGGGGCAGCGCCAACCGCGCTTGATGCGATCCCTGATGGCGAAAAGATCTCCATGGGGTTTTTGGACGCGGTGCCGGCGGGTCAATACGGGCGGGCCGCGTTTGAGCACCTTGGCCTTTGGCAGCGCTACAAATCACAGGTCGTGCAAAGCGATTCCGCGCGGGCGGCGTTGGCCTTGGTGGCAAGGGGGGAGCTGCCCTTCGGCGTGGTCTATGCAACTGATGCACTGGCAGAACCACGCGTTGCGGTCGCCGCACAGTTCCCTGCGTCGAGCCACCCCAAAATCCGTTATCCAATGGCTTTGATCAGAGGTCACAGCCCGGCGGCGCGGGCCATCTATGACCACCTTCTCAGCGCACAAGCTGCGCAGGTCTTCCGGCAATCCGGCTTCGAGGTGCTTTGAAGATGGGACTGGGTGAGCAGGAATGGATGGCCGTTATGCTGTCGCTGCAAGTGGCGTTCTGGGCGACCTTTCTCAGCCTGCCGCTTGGCATCTATGTGGCGCACCTGCTGGCGCGGCGCGATTTCTGGGGCAAACAGGCCTTGAACGCGTTTGTGCATTTGCCGTTGATCTTGCCGCCCGTTGTCACGGGCTATCTGCTGTTGATCGCGTTTGGCACGCAAGGCTGGATCGGCAAGGGGCTGGCCGAGTTGGGCATTGTGCTCGCCTTCCGCTGGACCGGCGCGGTGCTGGCAGCCGCGGTCATGGCCTTCCCGTTGATGGTGCGCGCAATCCGGTTGTCGATAGAGGCGGTGGATGCGCGCCTGGAAGACAGCGCGATGACGCTGGGGGCCTCGCGCTGGCACGTCTTTACCACGATCACGCTCCCGCTGAGCTTGCCGGGTATCATCGCAGGCGCGGTCCTGGCCTTCGCCAAAGCCTTGGGGGAGTTTGGCGCGACGATCACCTTTGTCGCCTCCATCCCCGGCGAAACACAGACACTTCCTTCGGCCATCTACGCGTTGTTGCAAGTGCCCGGCGGGGAAAGTGCCGTGGTCAAACTGGTGATCATTTCTGTGGTGATCGCGGTAGGCGCAGTCTTCGCCTCGGAGGTTTTGGCGCGCCGTGTCACCTCCGCACGGGAAGGGTCGAGATGAGCCTGTCTGTCGATATCTCGTTACGGCTGGGCAAATTCGCGCTGGAGGCCGCGTTTGAGGCAGGCCCCGGTGTGACGGCGATCTTTGGGCCATCGGGCTCTGGCAAGACGACTTTGATCAACGCGGTCGCCGGGCTCGCGCGGCCTGAGCGTGGTCGAATTCTGGTTGGTGACACGGTTTTGTTTGACGCGAGGACAGGAATTGATCTGCCCTGCCACAAACGGCGCATTGGCTACGTCTTTCAGGACGGGCGCCTGTTTCCGCATCTCAGCGTTGAGGACAATCTGCTCTATGGTCAGCGGTTTTCAGACCGGAAGCTGCCAGCAGGGCCAGTGGTCGAGATGTTGGGGCTGGAAGGGCTTCTAACTCGTAAGCCTGCGCATTTGTCCGGGGGCGAAAAGCAGCGCGTGGCAATCGGCCGGGCGCTTCTGGCTGATCCGCAGGTCCTGCTGATGGACGAGCCCTTGGCGGCGTTGGACGCCGCACGCAAGGATGAGATCCTGCCCTATCTGGAACGCTTGCGCGATGCCGACCGGGTGCCCGTCCTTTATGTCTCGCACGCGATGTCGGAAGTGGCGCGGCTGGCCAATCACCTTGTCTTGTTGCGGGACGGGAAGGTGGCCCGGCAAGGTCCTTTGGATGATATTCTGGCGGACCCCGCAGCGGTGCGCGATATTGGCCTGCGGGAAGCGGGGGCCTTGATCACGGCGCGCGTCGCGGCGTCGGATGTCGGCGACGGGTTGAGCGAACTTGCCACCAGTGCGGGCAAATTGTTCTTGCCAAAGCTGGACCTGCCGGAAGGTGCGATGTTGCGCCTGCGCATTCAGGCCAGCGACGTGATCTTATCCAAAGACCATCCCGATGGGCTGAGCGCTTTGAACATCCTGCCTGCAACCGTATCTGAGATTTACGAGGGTGGCGGACCCGGTGCCGCGATCTTGCTGACATCTGGAACGGACAGGATTTTGGCGCGGATCACGATGCGGTCGGCACGGGCGCTGAAACTGCGTGCAGGCATGAAATGCTTTGCCATTCTCAAGACCGTTTCCGTGGCCCCGCGCGATATTGGCGGGCAGATTTCGGATCGCTGAGCGGCCAAGCTTAACAAATCGTTAAAAAATCTTGTCCGGGCGAATCACTTCATGCTAGAATCGCCGGTAAGGGGAAAAATCCCCATGAGCAGGTAATAACGATCCGCCAATGTAGTGGGTCCAATAAAATGGCAGGTAACAGGCATGACGTCTCGCATTAAAGGTGCATTCGTTCTTTCGTCACAGCAGACCTTTCTTGATGGTCTGCCGTGCAAAGCAAATTCAATTCCACGTGTCGGACAGGTTTGGAGCTGGCAGGGCGAGGCTCTGCGGTTGGATGGTCCGAACTCGGCCTTGCTGCTGGCCAACCCGATCGGGGACGTTGAGCTTCACGCCCGCGCGCAACGTTCTGTGCGCAAGAGTCTTGATTTGACCCCCCATGACGAGCCGATGCTGGAATATGTCGATGATGCGAAGACCTGCTTCGTGATCTCGGACGGCGTAGAAGAATACACGATGGTGCCGGTTGTGACCCGCGCCAGCAGCCATGCGCTTTACTGGTGTCAGGACGGCCTGCCAAAAGAACGCAAGGTCTACACCGTGATCCGCACCACGGGTGAGGCGGATTTCTTCCGTCAGGACAATGATTACGGCGGCGACGTCATCTGCTTTACTTCCGGCACCGCCATTCGAACCCCAGATGGCGCAATCCCGGTGGAGCAGCTTTGCATCGGTGACAAAGTGCAAACCAAAGATAATGGCGCGCAGGACATCTTATGGATTGGCCACCGCAAGATGTCAGGCGCGCGGCTTTATGCGATGCCGCAATTGCGGCCTGTGCGGATCAAGGTCAATGCGCTGGACAGCGATATCCCGGATGCGGACCTTCTGGTCTCTCCCGATCACCGCATCTTGTATGAAGGGCAGGCGGCGCAGCTGTTGTTCAACCAGTCTGAGGTCTTGATCACCGCAAAAGACCTGCTGAATGATCGTTCTGTTCTGGTGGACTATTCTGTGCGCGAAGTGACCTATGTTCACCTGCTGCTGGCGGATCACCAGATCCTGTGGGCTAACGGGGTGCAGACCGAAAGCTACCATCCGGCAAACACCACGCTGCAAACCATCGAGGAAAACCAGCGGGAAGGCCTTTTGGACCTGTTTCCTGATGTGGCCCATGACCCACTCAGCTACGGGCCATATGCGCGGCGCAACCTCGATAAGTCCGAGGCCGCGATCCTGATGCATGATTTCAACTGATCACAGCGCAACGCTGGCATTGACAGCCGCAATTTCCCTAGTATAAGCGCGTTTTCATTGGTGTTGGTGGACCCCGCAAGGGGAAGCCTGTCGCTTCGGCAAAATCCGAAGAAAGGACAACGCCCTTCGAGTGCGTCTCATCCCGAAAAGTGGATACCGGTTTTCGGACAAGGTGAGGCGACAAATTATTTGAAGGAGTTCAGCGCGTGACAAAACGTACAGCTGCCAAATACAAACTTGACCGCCGGATGGGTGAAAACATCTGGGGTCGTCCGAAATCCCCGGTTAACCGTCGTGAGTATGGCCCCGGCCAGCATGGTCAGCGCCGTAAGGGCAAACTGTCTGACTTCGGTCTGCAGCTGCGCGCCAAGCAGAAGCTGAAAGGCTACTATGGCGATCTGACCGAGAAGCAATTCCGCCGCATCTTTAAAGAAGCCGAGCGTGTCAAAGGCGATACTGGTGAAAACCTGATCGGCCTGCTGGAGCGCCGTCTGGATGCTGTCGTTTACCGTGCGAAATTCGTGCCAACGATCTTTGCGGCCCGTCAGTTCGTTAACCATGGCCACGTCACTGTGAACGGCCAAAAGGTCAACATCCCGTCCTACCGTGTCAAAGAAGGCGACGTCGTCGAAGTGCGCCAGAAGTCCAAGCAAATGGCACTGGTCATGGAAGCTGCTGGCCTGCCAGAGCGTGACGTTCCAGAATATATGGACGTGGATCACTCCAAAATGGTTGCGACCTTCGTGCGCACACCGGGTCTGGGCGATGTGCCATATCCGGTCATGATGGAGCCAAACCTCGTCATCGAATATTACGCGCAGAACTAAACCCTTCTGCCTTTTGAAATTTGGAAAAAGCCGTGCCCTTAGGGGGTGCGGCTTTTTTGCAGGGCGCTTGTGTTGTTGGGCCGGGTTACTTAACTGGAAGAAAAAGCAGGAAATTAGGGGGCTTTTTCCGTGGATATGATCGTGTCGCTGGCGGTACAGAATTTGCTGTCGCCGATTATCCTGAGCTTTGTTCTGGGTGTCGCAGCGGCCCTTGCACGATCAGACCTGAGTTTTCCCGAAGCGGTTGCCAAGGGCATGTCACTTTACCTGTTGTTCGCCATCGGCTTCAAGGGCGGGGTTGCGGTCGCGGACAATGGTGTGGACGCCACGCTTGTGGGCGCGCTGGTCGCCGCGATAGTTCTGTCTGCTGCTCTGCCATTTGCTGCCTACGCCCTGTTGCGCGGCATGACCAAATTGACGCCGCTGGACGCGGCGGCAGTGGCTGCGCATTATGGCTCCATCTCGATCGTGACCTTTGTGGCGGCAACCTCAGTTTTGCAAGCCCAAGGCGTTGAATTCGAAGGCTTTATGGTGGCCGTTGCCGCCGCAATGGAAGCCCCAGCGATTGTGTCCGCGCTTTGGCTCGTGTCGCGCTCTGGCGGAACCAAGGGCATGAATTCGGAGCTGATGCGGGAGATTTTGCTCAACGGCTCTATTGTGCTGCTTTTAGGTGCCTTTGTCATCGGCTGGATCACGGGCGAGGGCGGCAAGGCCGAAATAGATGCCTTTATCACCGACCCGTTCAAAGGTGTGCTGTGCCTGTTTTTGTTGGACATGGGGTTGGTCGCGGGTCGCGGGTTACGCAACGCCAAGGGTGTGGTCTCGCCTGCCGTGATTGGCTTTGGCCTCTTGATGCCACTGGTCGGGGCCGGTGTGGGTTTGCTCGCAGGGATGATGCTAGGGCTCAGCGCGGGTGGCGTGGCGTTGATGATGACCTTGTCTGCCTCCGCCTCGTATATTGCGGTGCCAGCGGCGATGCGCGTGGCGCTGCCAGAGGCAAACCCGGCCGTGTCCCTGACGCTTTCGCTAGGCGTGACCTTCCCGTTCAACCTGACGCTTGGCATACCGCTTTACATCGCAACCGCTGTGGCTTTGATTGGATAGAGTATGGAAATGCATGACGCAAAACGCATCGAAATCATCATCGAACGGGTTATGGAAAAGCGCCTGACGACTTTGCTGACCGATGCAGGCGTGACCGGCTTTTCGGTGTTGCCGGTCAAAGGAGGCTCCGGGCGGTCAGGCAAATGGACCCGTGACGGCCAAATCGGGCGCGCCGACGGGATGAGCGCGGTCGTCTGCCTCATCGCGCCGGACAAGCTTGATACATTGCTTGCCGCGATCTTCCCGGTTCTCGATCGCCATATCGGCGTTGTGAACATTACGGACGCAAAAATTCTCAGGGCCGAGCGGTTTTGACGACGCGCCCGGCCTCTGCACCATCAGTGTGGGCCGCGCTTTCCGGCGGTCAGGACCGCAGCCCAATTTTGGAAGGGGACCATGCCTGTGACGTGCTGGTCATCGGGGCGGGGTTCACTGGTTTGAGGGCAGCGCTTAAGCTGGCGGAGGCGGGATCCGACGTCATAGTGCTGGATAAGGGGGACGTAGGCTGGGGGGCGTCGGGTCGCAATGGCGGGCAGGTCAATCCGATGCTACCGATCAATGGTCCTGCGCAGCTAGAGCGCCTTGTTGGCCCGAAATTTGCGGAACGGTTGACCGAAGCGTCCCTCGGTTCCGCTGATGCGTTGTTCACCTTCATCCAGAATTACCAGATCGAGTGCGGGGCGCGCCAGAACGGCTGGCTGCGGGTGGATCACTGTGCAAAGGCCGCTGCGACTTCGCAGGCCAATGTTGCGGGTTGGGTCAGGTATGGGGCCGACATGCAGATCGTCGAGGGCGATGATTTGCGCAGATTGACCGGATCACAAGTCTACAAGTCCGGGGTGCTGACATCGCGTGGCGGGGCTGTGCAACCATTGGCTTTGGCGAATGGAATTGCGCGGGTTGCACGCGCGGCGGGTGCGCAGATTTTCGGGGCAAGCGACGTCAAAAGCCTCACGCGCGCCGGGGATCATTGGCAGGCCAAGACATCGAAAGGAGCGGTAAGCGCGCCTTGGGTCATACTCGCCACCAACGGGTATTCGGGCGGACTTGTGCCCGCGCTGAAGCAAAGCTTCCTGCCTGTGACGCCGATCCAGATCGCGACGGATCCATTGCCGGTAGAACAGATCAGCGACGTCCTGGCCGGCGGGCAGACGATCTCCGACACGCGGCGCGTCATCATGTATGCGCGGCGGGAGCCCGACAATCGCATGGTGTTTGGCGGACATGGTCGCGTTCATGCAGACGGTTCTGTTTCTGGCCATGACTGGCTGATGAAGGACGCTGCGCGGATTTTCCCTCAAATCAAACGGAGCGATTGGCGTTATCGCTGGGGCGGGCATATTGCCGTGACGCAAGACCGGCTGCCGCATCTGCATGAGCCTGAAAAGGGGATGCTTGTCGGATTTGGCTATAACGGGCGCGGAGTGGCGATGTCCCAGGTAATGGGGCAGACGATGGCGGCGCGCGTATTGGGTGCCGATCCAAGTGAGTTGGTCTTCCCAACCACGGACATGCGCAAAATGCCCTTCCGCCGTATCCAGATGATGGGCAAATCCACCGCCGTACGGTGGTGGAAACTGCGCGACGCCTGGGAGGCAAGAAGTGTCAGTTGACACATGACGATCTGTGATGATTTGCGTAATTCGCTCGCCAATTGCTGATATCAGGCGTAAGTGAGGACCATGATCCTCGGCGACAATCTCAAACGCGTCGGTCTGGAAGAGGCCAATCAGTTCCCGTTCTGGCGGCAACCGATTTTCTTCTTGTACCTGATGGCATTTGCGATGCCGATTGCGTTTTCGACCTGGTCTGCGCTGCTCAATAACTTCGTGATCGAGGCAGCAAACTTTACCGGGGTCGAGATCGGTTGGCTTCACACGGTCCGCGAAATACCCGGCTTCCTGGCGATTGGGGTGATTTTTCTGATCATCTTCATGCGCGAGCAGGTTTTGGGCCTTGTGTCATTGGTTTTGCTGGGCACGGCAACGGCTTTGACCGCTCAATTCCCGCAATTCCAGGGGATCATGATCCTGACCCTTATCGGGTCCATCGGGTTTCACTATTATGAGACGGTCAATCAATCCTTGCAGCTGCAATGGATCGAAAAGGACAAGGCCCCGCAGATGCTGGGGTGGATCACAGCCGTGGGCTCTTTCGCGTCGCTTCTGGCCTACGGGTTGCTGGTTCTGACATGGAAGACGTTGG
Organism: uncultured Rhodobacterales bacterium; assembly: GCA_964352105.1. Classification (GTDB taxonomy): domain Bacteria; phylum Pseudomonadota; class Alphaproteobacteria; order Rhodobacterales; family Rhodobacteraceae; genus Litoreibacter. The sequence continues at coordinate 15,272 of CAYGQQ010000042.1, forward strand.
GCCTGTCTTACAATTTTGTCTACATGGCGTCTGGCGGGATCACGGTGGCCATTGCGCTTTATTGCTTTTTGGCTTTCCCACAGTTTGAAGCGCCGAACCCGCAGTTGAAAACCATGGTGCTGCGGCGCCGCTATTGGCTGTACTACGCTCTGCAATTCATGTCCGGCGCGCGCCGTCAGATTTTTCTAGTCTTTGCCGCCTTCATGATGGTGGAACGGTTTGGCTTCGAGGTGCATGAGATCACGGCGCTGTTTTTGATCAACTATGTCGCCAACATGATCTTCGCGCCGCTCATTGGCCGGGCCATCGGCATCTACGGAGAGCGCAACATGCTGACCGTCGAATATGTCGGGCTGACATTGGTCTTTCTGGCCTATGGTGGGATCTACTATTTTGGCTGGGGCGTTGTCCTTGGCGCGGTGCTTTATGTGCTTAACCATTTGTTCTTCTCCATGGCTTTTGCGTTAAAGACCTATTTTCAGAAGATCGCGGACCCCGGTGACATTGCGCCGACGGCCGCGGTGGCCTTTACGATCAATCATATCGCAGCCGTTTTCCTGCCAGCGCTTTTGGGCTATCTTTGGGTGACGTCCCAAACCGGGGTGTTTGTGCTTGCGGCAGGGATGGCGCTGACGTCCTTGGCATTGGCGTTGATGATCCCGCGCAACCCTGAAAAGGGCAACGAGACGATCTTCTCACGATTTGTTGCGACACCGGCAGAGTAGCGCATCGCAAAATCGGCCCTATATTCTGAGCAGGTTACTTGGAGGACCCAGATGTTTTCGTTCCAGAGAAAGAAAGTTGAAATGGTTCCCGCAGCCTCTGCGCTGCCGGGACGAGCAGCACCGATCCCGACAGCCGAGACGCATTTTTTGTCCGGTCGACCGTTAACCGCGGATATCCCTGACGGGATGGAGGCCGCGATGTTCGGTATGGGCTGTTTCTGGGGCGTGGAGCGGATGTTCTGGAAGCTGGACGGGATCTATCTGAGCATGGTGGGCTATGCGGGCGGCTACACGCCCAATGCCACCTATCAGGAGGTCTGCGGCGGCCAGACCGGGCATAACGAAGTGGTTCGCGTGGTCTATGATCCATCCGTGATCAGCTATGAGGCGCTGTTGCAGGTGTTTTGGGAAGGGCATGATCCGACCCAAGGCATGCGGCAGGGCAATGACATGGGCACGCAATATCGCAGCGGTATCTACACGTTCTCGGACGCGCAAAAAGAGGCGGCGCTGGCCAGTAAGGCGATGTTCCAACCTCGGCTGTCGGAGGCGGGCTTGGGCGCGATCACGACCGAAATTCTGGACGCGCCGGAGTTCTATTTTGCGGAGGACTATCACCAGCAATATCTGGCCAAGAA
>CAYGQQ010000042.1:16644-26495 GCA_964352105.1 uncultured Rhodobacterales bacterium
CAAGAACCCTAATGGCTATTGCGGCATTGGTGGGACAGGGGTGAGTTGTCCGATCGGCGTTGGCGTCTGACAGCAGACGTGGTGACGGGGGCGTTGCCCCCGGCGCTGGCGCGCCTCCCCCAGAGGTATTTTAGCAAGAAGAAGCCTGGCTTGACCGCGCGTGCGGGTGGGCCTACTGCGGGCAGCGAGCGAAACCGGGAGCTTTGGCCATGCCGACATTTACTGCATTGACGACGTTGATGGGCGAGAGCGCAGCGCAAGCGCTGGGAGAGGCTTTGGAAGGTCTTGAAGACGCGCCCACGGGGGTCGGTGTTTTTGAGGTCGAAGATGGCTCGGGGCTGTGGGAGGTCGGTGGTTATTTTCTGGACGCTCCTGATGATATTGCGCTGCGGCTGTTGGCGGCGGCGCATAATGCGAAACCTTTTGTCGTCTCGGAAGTGCCTGATCAGGACTGGGTGGCGCATGTCCGGCGCGAGCTTGCGCCTGTGGAGGCGGGGCGGTTTTTCGTCTTTGGCTCCCATGATGCAGACAAGGTGCCGGCCAAGAAGATACCGCTGCTGATTGAAGCTGCGATGGCTTTCGGGACCGGGCATCACGGTACAACATTGGGCTGCCTTCTGGCATTGGAAGATTTCATCGCGGAGGGTCATAAGGCGGTCAATGTGGCCGATATAGGCTGCGGCACTGCGGTTCTGGCAATGGCGGCCGCTGCGGTTTGGAGCAGGCCGGTGCTGGCCAGCGATATTGATCCGGTTGCGGTGGAGGTGGCGCTGGTCAATGCGCAGGCCAATGATCTCGCGGATAAGATCGTCTGCCTTGAGGCAGCTGGGTTCGACCATCCGGAGATTTCGCGCGCCGCACCGTTTGATCTGGTCTTTGCCAATATTCTGAAAGGCCCGCTATTGGAGCTGGCCCCTGATATGGCGACCCATGTGGCACCTGGGGGCACCGCGATCCTGTCTGGCTTGTTGATAGAGCAGGCCGATGACATCACGGCCGCTTATGTTGCGGAAGGTTTCTCGCTTATCCATCAGCGCGATATCGGGGAATGGTCTGCGCTGAGATTGCAGCGGCATACCGGTTAATCTAGCTTAGCATAGGTTTTTCTGATACGGTCTCTTCTGGGGGACAGATCGTGAGAGAACTATGGCTGATCCCAACCAAGACCGTTTTGAAGAGCGGCTGAAGGCAATCGGAAGCAAACAAGGCCCCGGCAAACGGGTTAAGAACCGGGTCCGTCGTGATGGCCTTGTTGTTCAGGTGACCAAGCGGGACCCGCGTGGGTTCATTCCATATAGGTCGATAATTCTGCTTGTTTTTCTTGGGCTTGTAACAAAAGGGTTTTTACTGGCCCGGATCGGGGACGCAGAATATCAAGCGCGCCTTCAAACGTTGAAAAATGGCTCAGGGGTCGAATCTGCGGCGGCGGTATTGTTGACAGATGATCCGGTAACGCGGCAAATCTCAGGGCTGGTCAAAATGGTCTTGCCGCAATAGCCACCGGAACGAAAAAAGCCACGTCAGAGGGACGTGGCTTTTGACGAATTGTCGTGACGTGGTCGCGCTTACATGTTCGCGATGTCACCACGGCTCAGACCGATGTCTTCAAGCTCACGGGCTGTCAGCGAAGACAGGGCATTGCGTGTCATGCGGCTGTCGTTCCATGCGATAACTTTAGCAACCAGTGTTGCGATGAAGCCTTGAGATGCGCCGAAGCGGACGCCATCTACGGTCGGGCGGTTTGTGTCGAATGTAGCCATTTGAGTCGTCCTTTTGTTTTGTGCTCATCTTTTGAGCGTTTGTGTTTTCTGAATTGGCATCTAGTCCTGCATTCCGCGCCGAGCAAGATCACTTTTTGCATGTCCCCTATGCCGAGTGTGCATAGGTCGGTATTGTCGTTAACACATTGTAAATTATGTCATAAATTAGACTTCGATCATGTCGCGACTGGGCCTGAATTCGGTCGATTCATGTCGTTTTCTGCGTTTTGCATCAGAAAGCGTCAGAAACCTCGACTAATTAGCATTCTTGGCAAATGTTCGCGTTTCGTGCTAATTGCGAAGAAAGAACAAAAAAGATCAGGGCAGTCATGCGCGTTTTGGGAATTGATCCCGGTTTGCGAAACCTCGGATGGGGGATCATCGAGACCTCTGGGGCGAAAGTTTCCCATATTGCGAATGGTGTGTGCCGGTCGGAAGGGCAGGCGCTTGGCCCTCGGCTTTTGAGTCTGCATATCCAGCTGACAGAGGTGTTGAACCGCTACCAGCCCGACACGGCCGCGGTGGAGCAGACCTTTGTGAACAAGGATGGCGCGGGGACGCTGAAGCTGGGACAGGCGCGCGGAATTGCGATGCTGGTGCCAGCGCAGGCGGGCTTGGAAATTGGGGAATATGCGCCCAACGCGATCAAGAAGACCGTTGTCGGAGTTGGCCATGCGGACAAGGCGCAGGTGGCGCATATGGTGCGGATGCAATTGCCCGGCGTGGTTCTGAACGGTCCGGATGCAACAGATGCGCTGGCAATTGCGCTGTGTCATGGTGTGCATGCACGGACGCAAAATCATCTGGCCCTGGCGATAAAGCGAGCAAGTGCATGATCGGTAAATTGACGGGGCGGCTAGACCACCGGACAGCGGATTACGTGATGATCGATGTGGGCGGCGTGGGCTATGTCGTTCATTGCTCCGAGCGGACATTGGCGAGCCTGCCGGGTCCGGGGGAGGCGGTGTCGCTCTATACCGACCTTCTGGTGCGCGAAGATTTGATGCAGCTCTTTGGCTTCATCACGCCTTTGGAGAAAGAATGGCACCGGTTGTTGATGAGTGTTCAGGGCATTGGGGCCAAGGCCTCCATGGCGATCTTGAACACGCTTGGGGCGGACGGGGTCAGCCGGGCGATTGCGCTAGGCGACTGGAACGCTGTGAAAGCGGCGAAAGGTCTGGGGCCGAAAACTGCGCAGCGTGTTGTGATCGAGCTGAAGGACAAAGCGCCTTCGGTGATGGCACTTGGTGGCACGCTTGCGGCCGCAACCGGGCAGCAACCTGCACATGCGACAAGTGATGATGCGGTGATCGAACCTATTGCACCCTTTGATACGACTTCCGCGCAGGCGGAGGCGTTGTCGGCCCTTGCGAACCTCGGCTATGGCCATGGCGAGGCAGCAGGCGCGATTGCGCAGGCGGCGGGGGAAATCAAGGATCCCACGACCTCCAACCTGATCCGCGCGGCCCTACAGCGTCTTGCGCCAGCGGAGCGCTAGATGAGCGAGCCTGATCCAACTTTGCGCCCTGATCGACGTCCCGAGGATGCAGACCGCGCGCTTAGACCGCAAGCGCTTTCAGAGTTCATCGGACAGGCCGACGCGCGGGCCAATCTGGCTGTGTTCATTGAAAGTGCGCGGCGACGCGGCGAGGCGATGGACCATACCCTGTTTCATGGCCCCCCCGGTTTGGGCAAGACAACACTTGCGCAGATCATGGCGCGGGAATTGGGGGTTGGCTTCCGCATGACCTCCGGGCCGGTTTTGGCCAAGGCGGGCGATCTGGCGGCGATTCTGACCAATCTGGAAGCGCGCGACGTTCTGTTCATTGACGAAATACATCGGCTCAACCCGGTGGTGGAGGAAATTCTCTACCCTGCGCTTGAAGATTTTGAGCTGGATCTGGTGATCGGCGAAGGCCCAGCTGCGCGCACGGTCCGGATAGAGTTGCAACCCTTTACGCTGGTTGGCGCGACAACGCGGCTGGGGCTATTGACGACGCCTTTGCGCGACCGGTTTGGGATCCCCACGCGGCTGCAATTCTACACGGTCGAGGAACTGCACGAGATCGTCACCCGTGGCGCGCGTCTGATGGGGATACAGGCCGATACAGAAGGTGCTCGTGAGATTGCCAAACGCGCGCGGGGGACGCCGCGTATTGCCGGGCGCTTGTTGCGCCGCGTGGTGGATTTTGCGCTTGTTGAAGGCGACGGGGCGATCACGCAGGCCGTGGCCGATCACGCGCTGACACGCCTTGGCGTTGATCATCTGGGGCTTGATGGCGCGGACCGCCGCTACCTGAGCCTGATCGCCGAGAATTATGCGGGCGGCCCGGTGGGTGTGGAGACCATGTCGGCCGCCTTGTCTGAAAGCCGCGACGCGCTGGAGGAGGTGATTGAGCCCTTCCTGTTGCAGCAAGGTCTGATCCAGCGAACGCCCCGTGGCCGGATGCTGGCGGCGAAAGCCTGGAGCCATCTGGGGCTTGATGCCCCGAAAAAGCCCGACCAGTCGGATATGTTTGAACGTTAACGCGGCTTGAGCTTGCCCCGCGGGATTGCTAAAGCCCGGCCATGACGCCTGAGCAAATCTCCCCCTTCTTTACGCGGTCCGATGGCAGCTATCTTTTTGCCCGGTGGGGCCGTCCAATTGCGCCGGTTGTCTTCGGCGTGGAGGACCAGACGATTTCAGTCTTGAAAGGCGCTTTGGAGGCTGTGGCCACGCTTGCAGGTCATGAAATTGCCGAGACCGATCCGGAGCTTGGCGCCAACTTCATGATGTTCTTCATCCGCGATTGGCAGGAGCTGGTGGAGACCCCCAATCTGGACCGGATGATCCCGGATCTGGGATCTTTGGTGGACAGGCTTGAGCAAGCAGAGGCCAATCAATACCGGGTGTTCCGCTTTGACCCCGATGGCGGCATCAAGGCGTGCTTTGTGTTTTTGAAGATGGACGCGGTGATGATGGAGATCCCCGCCGATACGCTCTGTCTGGGGCAGGTGGTTCAGTCGTTTCTGTTGTGGTCGGACGAGGCCTTCCTTAGCGCCTCACCGCTTGCCTTGACGGGCAAGGACGTGGCCATTTTGCGCCCCGATGTGTCGGCGATCATTCGGGCGGGGTATGACAAGGTTATGCCTGTATGCGCCGATGATCCGACCCACGCGCTGCGCCTGTCTGCGCGTGTTGGGCAATTGCTGGACGTCTAGGCTGATCTTAGGGGAAAAGGCGCGCCGACCCTCAATTTGGGGAACCAGGGCCGGCGCAGGGTTAAAGCACGGGACACATGCTTCAACAGGGAGAGTTCTTCGGTCTCAGGCACGTTAGGCCTTTACCGGGTCAATTCGGGAGGCCCATCCAGCGATAACTTCCTCACAGGATTTGCGGCCCCAGCGCTTGCTCAGGAGTGCGGTGAGGGGTGTGGCGATAGACCAGGGCAGCTCAATCGGGCCGGTGCTCAGCCATTGCAACAAGGCCGTTTCCACGCTGCGCTCGCAGCCTTGGGAGAACGCTTCGCGAACGTCTTGGACGCTTGCGTCACCGGCCATGCAAAGGCGATCCGCCAACTGGTTCTGGACCGTTTGCAGCCGCTTCAATCCCAACGCATAGGCGCGCTCGGTCACGCCGGTTTCAAAGCCTTCGGGGACATTCACGGTCAGGTTCATATCCATGCCGGTCAAATCCATCTGATCGGTCGAAAGCTGATCCAGCCGGGTCCCAATCTCCCCGATCAGGGCGGGAACGGTTTGGGCCTTCAGCGATGGGAGCATGCGTTTGGCATGTTTCCAGTTGCTCAGTTCAGCAAGATCCGGGCGCAGGGAAAAAATATCGGATTTCGACCGCCGTGCGATTTCCTGAGAGAACCGGAAATTCAAAAGCACATTCGCGTCGGCGCAGAGATGCGTCTCGTTGTGCCATTCCTCGGGGCATTGGCCGATATCCGACAGCTCGACATAGCCAAGTTGCGAATGGAAGGCGCGTTCCAGAGCCAGTTCTGCAAAGCAGCGGTTGAAGTGATAGACGATCCATTTGCGTGCCGTGGCGCGATCAGAGGCCGCAACAAGGCCTGCATCGCTGAGCGCTCTTTCGATCCAGAACTCACGCTTGAGAAACGCGTTGGAGAAGCCGTGCAGGATGATTTGCAGTTTCGGATTGGCCCGGTGCAGGGCCAGCAAGAACACGCGGTAATCGTCGACGATGCGGTTGAGCCCCGCCCAGAAGGAGGCCCCCAGAATACGGCTGATCGCGTCCCCGGGCTGTACCTTGTCCAACATCTGGCCCAGTTTCGGCCCTTCAAAGATACCGCATCCTGTGGCCGAGACCACGGCAAACTCAAACGTTTTTGCGGCCTCGATATGAGGCATGATGGAGGCGCTGCCGTCGTTGAACCATTCCGGCTGCAAGGCAAGAACACTATGCTGGGTTTCCAGCCATTCGGTCGTGTCGCGCAGCTGCGCAGAGACAGTGTCGGCACCGCGAAGCGTGTCATGTGGGCGGCCAAAGGCCCCTTTTGCGTTTTCGATATCATCCAGCATCAGACCAAGTCCCTCGGGTTGTTGCGGTTGAAGGCGTCGATGTGAGGAACGGGCGCGGATGGACCGAGTGGCGCGTAGGCACACTCTTTAAACAACGGGAAAAACCACCCGGTCCATTTGCGAAGCCACGCTGTAAAGCCAGCCCCCTCACTTTGGGTCGTGTACTCTGAAAAAAGCGCTTGTTCACGTTCGACCCTCACCTGTCTTGGTTGGCGATGTGCCAAACCAGTTAACGCTAGGTTAATTTTGGCCGCGTGAAAGAAGTGTGAAAGAGAAGAGAGATGATCAGGAGGAAAGCGTGAAAACAACGCTGCGGATCAGATTTTTCTAAAAAATATAGGGGAAAGCTCCGAATTGTTTCCCCCTAAGCGACAAACCGCCAGCCCGAAGGCTAGCGGCTGTTTTTGCTACCGTTGCGATTCTATGGCGCGGCTGGGGCGGGACAGATCACCGTGGCCTAAACGCGCGATATCGTGCTGTCCGTTAAAGGGCGGAATATCCTGCGGATGCAACGTCTTGGGATCAAGCGCTGTACCTTGGTAGGCCTGCATCATCGCGCGCGAGACCTGCGGCGCGGATACACTGGTGCCATTCATTGGCAGGACCGAACCGCTGCGCGAGCCGCTGGACAATATCCCGCCGATCACACGCGATCTGTCGCTGACAGCGGAATAATCCGGGTCACGCATCGCAGGCGAGGAAGAGGCCGCGTAGTAGGACGGGTTCGCGTCGCGATGGGTCAACCCGCCCACGACCGTGATCCGCTCGCTGGTGGCCATGCCGTTCAGCGTGCCTCTGCGCTTGATCACGCTTGGTCCGGTGTCTTCCTGATTGATAAAGCCCTCTGGCGTGTAGCGCTCGTAGCTTGCTTCGTTGAAATAGGACTGCAAGCCGGGCCGGGAGAAGCCCAAAGGCGCGTCATCGCGGGGCACCCAGGCCGCGATCTCTCCGCTGTTCAAGCGCGCGACGATATGGACGTGCCAAAGCCCGCTCGGGCCGGGCCGGCGGTCGGTGTTGGACGGCATCGCGCTGGGCGACAAAGCAATAAGCAGTCGCTTCTTGTCCGCTGCCTCGTGCTTCAGCCCCTGAAGATCGACGCTGACCCGCGCCAGCACGTCGCCTGTGTCTTCATTGACCAGCAACATTGCCTGTTTACGGGCAAGGTCTGGCAACGCGATTGGCGAACCGCCGGGCCAGGCAATCGAAACCGAGATGTCCTTGGTGTCTTCCGGCATCCATATCTCACAGAAATTCGGGGTCAAATCCTCCGGCTGGACCCGCCAGGGCAAGCTCAGCTCTGTCATTGCGCCGATCACGGCAGGCGCGAAGGCATGCCCGCGTGCCAGGTAGCGGTTGCCAGTGGGCAATACGACCTGAACGCCGAAACGCGGTGGAACCTCGTCAAATTTCTCCTCGATCCGCTCGATATGGGCGGCAACCAACGTGTCTATTGCCGTCTCTATGATCGAAGTGCCGTCATGCGGCCCGCCCGAAATCGCATAGCTGAAATTCAGCACCACAGGGATCGGGAAGTTTTCGGCTACGGACATGTCGTAGGCATGATCGAGCATCCGACCGATGCCTGCGACGACGAAGGGTGCCAGACGCGCGCCCGAGGTCTCTACGGTGACAAGCTCGGGCAATTGCACCGTCATGATCCGGCAGTTGCGCGCCGCTTCGCCACCTGTGGCAGGCTCAAAGCCAGCGGCTGTATCCAGAACATGCGTGCCATGGGAGAGCCGACGCGCCAGCGACCACGCGCCAGGACGGGTGAAATCCAGCAGGCCCAGCGCTTGCAGCCTGTCATCCTCGTTCAAGTCGCTGTTGAGCAGGCCTTCAAGCTCTGCCCTGTCATGTTCGCGCCCGAAAACAACCGTCTCGGCCGCTCTTCGTGACACGCCATCTTGCACCCATGCAAAATCAATGCGCGAGGTGACGCCCGTGTCGGTATTTTGCGTAAACCGCGCGTTGACCAGATTGAAATTGTTGTCGATGACGCCAACGATCACGCCGGTTTTCGGGTCGAGACCTTGCGCCGAATAGCTTGATTTGGCAGGGTTTTTCACGCCGATAGAGTATTTCCGCAAAGGTGCGGGGTAGCGCATGACCTGATAGCTTGGGCTGTCGTCATCCTCGGGATGATCGCTGGCCGCATCAACGCATAGCCCAACTTCGGTGGAGCGCACGACCTCTTGCTGGTCACGCTCGAAGGTGGAGTTGCTCACCTGCGGCGCGATCACCGGAATTTCGTCCAAAGGCGGTTGTGTTGCCCCGGATTTGACCGAAACTTCCGAGTTCCGCAGCACCACCTGATACGTGAAATCCTTCGGATCGGTGATGGTTTGGGTGTCCCGCAAGGAAAACCCGTCACTATAGTTCAGCGCCCAGACGGAATAGGGATCATACCCCCGCTTTGGCTGCGTGGCTTCTTTTACCCAGGAAAAATTTGGCATCAGACATTGCTCCAGGTCGTCTTCCATTCGTCGCGGGCCTTGTTCCAAAGCCAGTTGAGCAAGTCGGAGGTCTGGATATTGCCGGTAATATCGGCACCGACCTTGATGATGTCATTTCCATCAACGCTGAAGTCTTTCAGGGTGGAGCCGGTGAAGGCGTCCTTTTCAAGGAAGTCTGTTGATCCGATCCCTGCGCCGTTAAAGCTGGCTTGGCTGACCGTTTGTCCCGCGGCCCCGCAGCGGGCGCAGAAATAAGCGCCCATGGTTGCGCCGAGTGTGGCACCGGCAAAGGTGTCTGCCGGGAAATGAACGCCCGCCACGGTCCGATTGACCGAAATGCGCGTGGCTTGCGCCATCAACAACCGTTCCAGCCCGTCATATTCGATCTTGCCGTCAAGAAGCGTCAAAAGCAGGCGAGAGACGATATAGGCTTCCGTCGCATGGGCAGACGGCAGCGCGCCATGTCCCGGTGTCGGGATCATCGGCTGAATTTGCCCCGAATAGATGTCGGGACGCAGCACAGCCAACGCGTTCTTGGCCTGCATCGCGACGCTGGAGGCAAAAAGCTGTGCCAGAGAGACCAGTTGGATCGTATACTTGTTGCGCGCGGGGTGCAGCCCAATGATGGAGCTGAAAAACGGCGTCGGGAAACCAACCTGATTGAGGATTTCGCCCGCGCGATCGGGGCGCAAATCGGCATAATTGTAAACAATCTCTGTTTGGGCCACGAAATCATCATCCGTTGGACGCACCAGATCAACAAGGGCGTGGTATTCAGCCGTGGGCGCGGTTGTTGCATCACCGCCGGTTGTCGCGAGATGGAACAGGCCAACGGAATTGGCGTTCTCGGCAGCAAATGTGCCGACATGAGACAAAAGCTCTGTCTGCAGGATCAGGGCGCGGACCCACGGCGACCACTCGCCCATATTGGCCACATCGGCGGAAGTCATCGGGTTCGGTTTTTTCGTGAGCGGGTTCCAGGCTTCAACCAGCCCGTCGCGGTTGGTCATCAGGGAGGCCGCAAGGGACGGGGTCACGCTGCCTGCGCCGCCACCGACACCGCCGACGCCACCTACGCCACCGACACCGCCAACGCCGCCCACACCACCGA